>JAKAFF010000078.1 GCA_021818045.1 bacterium | reverse complement strand
ATGTAAAGGTGCTTCGGCAAGGCGAATATTTTCCCGAATGACTGAAGTGCAAACCTTCCCCTCAAACCGCGTGCGCAGCTGATTGAGCACCTCTTGCGAATGGCGCGTTCGATAATCGACTCTGCAAGGCAAAATCCCTGTGATCTCAAGCTGAGGATTGAGCCGCTGTTTCACGACGTTGATCGTGCGCAAAAGCTGCACTAACCCATGCAGCGCCATGACATGCGCCTCTACAGGGACTAGCACCTCTTTTGCCAAAGTCAAGGCATTCAAAGACAAAATGCCCAATGTAGGAGGGCAATCGATCAAAACGTAATCCCATGGTTTATCCGATACAAGTTCTAGCTTGTTTTTCAAAATGCTCTCAGATGCCACCTCGTTTGCAAGCGCCTTTTCCACACCTGACAAAAGCGTCGATGCCGGGACGATCTGCAGATTTGCGATCTCCGTCTTCTCGATGACATTTTCGAGCTTTTGATCTTCCGTCAAAACGTCATATAGACCCTTACCTTTATCTTTGAACCCGTACCACATAGAGGCCGAGGCCTGCGGATCGAGATCGATGAGAAGGACCTTCTTATTAACCTCTGCAAGCGCCGCAGCCAAATTTACAGCTGTCGTCGTCTTGCCAGAGCCCCCTTTTTGATTCAAGATCGCAATTGCACGCATGACATCCCCTATCTATCCGTATATACTCTCCTCACATTAGTAGTTTTTTTTTACACCATCAAGAAAAATATTCTATTTTTTTTCCTAAATCTTCTGCTATACTGCTCAGTACACACAATAATGGTAGATATGCTGAACATCGATTTAAAAGGCAAAAAAGCGCTTGTAGTAGGAATTGGCGATGACCAAGGATTTGGCTGGGCGATTGCAAAAGCTCTCGCCGATGCTGGTGCGACGATTTTGATCGGCACATGGGCGCCGATTGTGGGCATTTTTAAAACCTCCTGGGAGCGGGGCAAATTCGATGAATCGCGCCGTTTGCGCTCAGGCAAGCTCTTCGAATATGCAAAACTCTATGCAATCGATGCCGCCTTTGATCGCATTGAAGATGTTCCTCAAGAAGTGCGGGAAAACAAAAGATATGCAGGCCTCTTTAACTATACGGTGTCAGAAGTAGCAAAGCTTGTGGAAGAAGACTTTGGGCAAATCGATCTACTCGTACACAGTCTAGCCAACGCTCCAGAGGTCACCAAAAATCTTCTCGACACTTCGCGCCAAGGCTACTTGGCTGCCATGAGTTCATCCGCCTATTCGTGGATCAGCTTGCTAAACCATTTTGGCCCCATCATGTCCCCTAACGGCTCGGCTCTTTCCCTCTCTTACATCGCATCGGAAAGAGTAGTTCCCGGTTACGGCGGCGGCATGAGCTCTGCAAAAGCGGCCCTTGAAAGCGACACACGCACACTTGCTTGGGAAGCGGGGCGCAAATGGAACATTCGGGTCAACGCCATTTCAGCAGGCGCTTTGAGAAGTCGGGCAGCACGCGCAATCGGCATGATCGACGATATGATTGCGTACGCTAAAGCCAATGCTCCTCTTACAAAAGAGCTAGAAGCTGAAGAGGTGGCATCCACTGCTGCCTTCCTCTTATCCCCCCTTGCATCCGCCATTACCGGAACCGTTCTTTACGTCGATAACGGCTTGCATGCTATGGGCCTTGCCATGGACAGTCAAGCTTTGGGAAAGCAACCCATCACTGCCTCTTCAGACAGCTCTTTAACGCCTCGATAATTCCAAGATCTTTCGTAGGTGGCGCGATCAAATCGGCCACCTTTTTTAAACACTCTGGGGCATGAGCCATGGCGATCTTGAGATCTGCTACCTCAAGTAAAGGCAAGTCGTTCTCATCATCTCCCGCTGCAATCACCATCTCTCCTCTCCCTTTGAGCCGAAATAGCTCCAATAGCGACTCCCCCTTCGAAGCCCGTTTATCTGTGACCAAAAGCAAATAAACCCCTTCGACAAAAGGATCGCGGATCCGAGCCACCTGAAATTGCCCCGATGCCATAAAGCGGCGCGTTGCAAGATCCATTTGCTCTTTGTCGCCAAAACATTTAATCAAAGGAGGCGATCCCACCTCAACATCTTGAAAACTATCCACCGTTTTCCACTTCTCGTGCTCTCTTTGCTGGATTAACTGAACATAGGCCAGCCCCTCCTTAGAGAAGCGCTCAGGGCGCCAAAAACAAAAATCGCCTCTCTCATAGCCGGAATAGACGAGAATATCATTGCCAAGCTCTCTACAGCACTCTTCAACAAGTGCAATGTGGGCTGAAGGAATCTCTTTTTTAAACAAAATCTTGCCCGTCGGCATTTCCAGTGCAATGGATCCATTCTGAGCCAATACAACGTGATCGAACTGCAGCTTTGAAAGCGCCTTCGAAGCAAATGCAAAGGATCTTCCCGTTGCAAAGACAATGCCCCAGCCCAAAGCTTGCAGACCGCGCAAAAAATCGATCACCTCTTGCGGAACACTAAATTTATCCAAAGTGACCGTACCGTCGATATCAAGTGCGATCCACCCTTTTTGGCAAGACACTACCATACACGCTCCTCTTCTATGCAAAACAGTACACTGAAACCAGGTAAAGATCAGTGAAAAATTTTTTCTTGTAGAAATCCACCCCTTCACGTATAAGTACCTATCTCGTTTTTAATTTTTTATTAACCAGCCCCAACGCCGGTCAGGATAAGGGCTAAAACAGAAACCAAGAAGAGAGGTAAATATGGCAAACGCAGCCGCACCCGTAGCTCCAGCAGCAGCTCCAGCTCAATGGGGTATCACAGAAACTTACAATAAATTTGTAAAATCTGTATCAAACAACTCATTCGCCTGGGTCAACAAATGTGGGATCAATGCAGATGATTCCCTCCTCAAAAAAATTGCGAAAATTTTTGCAGCTGTTGTTCCAGTAGCGATTTCTCCATTGGCTGGACTGAAGTTTGTATGGAGTTGGACAGTTGACAAAGTGTGCGGAACTTCTGCAGCTCCTGCAGCTCCTCGCGCACCTCCTGCAGCTCCAGCTGCAGTTCCAGAAGCACGAGTCGATGCACCACGCGAAGATGCACCACGCGAAGATGCACCACGCGAAGATGCAGCAGAAGTTTAACCGCACAGCGTGAACCAAGGGCGCAGTGCACATTTGCTGCGCCTTTTGGCCAGGTCCTGCGGGAATTTTTCCTGCAGGACTTTCTCATTTGCCAGAAATGGACCTTATCTTTCATATTAGTCTTATGTCTGCTGATACTTCTATTCCCTTCGATCCAATTGCCCAGTCGCAAGGGGATCCGCTCACTGTGGGGCTAAATGCTGCTGCAGATCTTCCAACACAGATGCCCCCTTCTGAAATGGGCGCCGCCTTCGCAAAGATGTTGCTCTCTTTATTGATCCTCATTGCCTTGCTCTATTTGAGTTATTGGGTCCTTCGGCGGCTCATTCAAAATCGCTTGCAAAGAGGCAATGAAAATCAGGTTATCCAAATTTTAGAAAAAAGGGTGCTAAGCCCTAAAACCATGCTCTATTTGATCGAGGTGGAAGGGAAAAAAGTGCTCGTCGCCGAGTCTCATCTGGAAATTAAATCGCTGGAACCACATTGAGAATGTGGGGCTCGTCTGTTTTGCCTATCGGTTGCATGCAAAATGCTAGAAAATAGGTAAAAGAATCCTCTTTTGCTAAAAGAGATTGCAAAACGATATCCCCAACAGGCACACCGTCTAACTCCCTTTTGTACTGCAAACTCTCCTGCCTTTTCTTTTGATGCAACTGCCCTTCAAGGCGACCAAACAGAGCCATGCCGTGAAGAGGACGCACAATCCCATACAAGGCAGCACACTCCAGCCCCAGAAAATAGAAAGGAGCGCGCACAACAGCCCACAAAGCTTGAGTCATTAAAGAAAATGAGCGGTTATAAAAGAGCGCAAGGGGGGCCCTTACGACATGAAATGCGCTATATAACATAAAGTAAACAGGAAGCACCAAAGTCAGCAAAAAACATTTTAATGCAATCACAATCATCGGGTCATGCCTATAACGAGTCGCGTGTTCTAAGCTGTTTTGCCGCAGGTCGAGTATCTCATAGCGACTCTCCTCATCCCCTGAGCGATGTCTTAAAGTGACCTGGGCGCTCATCCAGCCACGAGGAAGGGGCTCTAAAATGGGTTGATTGGACAAAAGTGCTGCATAATGGATCACTACATACCGCGAATAAAAGAGAGGATCGAGTCTACGGCATAATCAATATGAGAATCAAGATGAACATGCGAAATAAACCAACTTTCATAGGCCGATGGGGAGATATAAATCCCTCGATCAAAAAGATAGTTGAATAGTTTTGCAAACATGGCCTCATCGAGCTGCGCTAAATCTTCCCTTTTGCGAACGCTTTTCACTCCGAAAAAGAGATTTAACATCGATCCGACTCGCTGGATGCATCCATTTTTGTCCCGTAGCGCGGCCTCTATCGGATCTGCAAGGCGCTTGGCTTTGCGCTCAATTTCTTCATAAACACCTGGCTGTTGCAATAGCTCAAGGGTTTTGAGTCCCGCTTGCATTGCCACTGGATTGCCCGACAAGGTTCCCGCCTGATAAACGTGGCCCAAGGGAGCCAAACAATCCAAAATATCTCGCCTGCCGCCTATGGCCGCAACGGGGAATCCCCCGCCAATGATCTTGCCAAGACACGTTAGATCCGGGGTGATGCCATATAAGCCTTGCGCTCCCGTGATCCCTAGGCGAAAACCGGTAATTACCTCATCAAAGATAAGCAGCGCCCCCACCCTCTTTGTCTCTTGCTGCAACATCTGCAAAAAGAGCGGCTCTGGAGGCACCACCCCCATATTGCCGGTGACCGGCTCTAAAATCACCGCAGCTAAAAGCTTGGCTTCCGGAGAGCTAAAAAACGCACGCAACGCCGCAAAATCGTTGAATGGGCAACACAAAGTGTCGGCAATCGTATTCGGCGTCACCCCTTTAGAGGTAGCTAAGGGATTTAAACTGGCAACCCCAGATCCCGCTTGGATAAGCAGTGAATCGCTGTGGCCATGATAGTGCCCTGTAAATTTCAAGATCTTGGGGCGCCCAGTATAACCGCGAGCCAGGCGCATTGCGGTCATGGTCGCCTCAGTCCCAGAATTTACAAAACGGATCTTTTCAATCGATGGGATGAGTTGCACTACTTGGCGCGCAATTTGCAGCTCCACTTCGGTCGCAATGCCAAAAGAGGATCCAAACTGCATTTGCTGCACAGCTGCCTGCACGATTTGCGGATGGGCGTGGCCGAAAATCAACGATCCCCAACTACAGCAAAAATCGATGTACTCATTGCCATCGACATCTAAGATCAGATCTCCCATCCCTGACGCTACAATCATCGGAGTGAGGCCCAATTTTGCAAAAGAGCGGGCCGGAGAGTTCACCCCTCCCGGAATCACCGCACAAGAATCTGCATAAATTTGCCGAGATCGGGGCCGACTTAATGAGCCATGCTCTGTTTGCTGTAACTGCATATCGAAGAGACTCTACCAAAAAAGATTCTTTTTGACGAACTCTTTTGATTGGGGCACAATCCAAAAATGGGTATGAAACGATTGCTATTTGCGCTCATTGGTATTACTCCCGCTTTTGTGCTGGCCATTCCCTATGAGATCACGTTTGTGGGATTAAAAGATGAAGCAACGCTGAAAGCACTCTTCGATGCATCCGATCTGGTCACATTGCAAGATCGCCCGCCTGCCTCTCTCAACGCGTTGCGCTATCGCGTTGCCTCAGATATCCCCTCTTTGATGAAAGTGATGCGCGCCTATGGATATTATGACGCAACCATTACCTCAGATGTAAAAGCAAATGACCCTGCACAAGTATACATCCTCATTCAACCAGGCCCCCAATACACAATCGCCTCTTATCAAGTGTATCATGGCGATTGTTCACATCTTGCAGAAGTCACAAGCTGTGTGCCGCTCACTGCAGAAAATTTAGGGCTTCATCTTGGAAGCGCTGCGATTTCAACTCATATTGTCAATGCAGAGCTCAACGTACTTGCAACGCTTTCTCGATGTGGCTATCCCCTGGCAACCATAGAAAAGCGGCGCGTCGTTGTAGATATGGCAGACAAGGTGGTGAATGCCGCCTCGTGCATCGATGAAGGCCCCCTATCTAAGTTTGGCCCCCTGTCCATCTATGGTCTAGACACCGTCCAAACTAAATACGTAATGAAACGTCTCGATTGGGACGAGGGGGATACTTATAGTTCAGAAAAAGTGGAAGCCACCCAAAAAAAGTTGATCAATAGCGATCTCTTTAGCTCTTGTCTGATCTCTCATGGAGAAAAGCTCGATGCAGCAGGTGAGCTGCCCATGAAAATTCGCCTCTCAGAATCCAAACATAAGCAAATCAATATCGGGGCCTACTATGCCACAGTAGATGGACCAGGTGCTACTTTTTCTTGGACCCATCGCAACTTGCGCGGCATGGGCGAACAGATGAGTTTAAAAGGCGACTTTTCAGCGCGCTATCTCGCAGGACAAGCAACTTATAAAAAGCCCGACTTCTTAACCTTCGATCAAACCTTGCGCGCAGTTGCAGAAATTGAACGAGAGCACATCCACGCATACACCTCTTTTGCATACTCGTTTGCAAGTTACGTCGACAAAATATTCAATCCTCAAACAAATTTGAGCATTGGACTTGAGGTAGATCATTTTAATATCTCCAATAGCGCAAGCAATGGATCGTATTTATTGACCGCACTTCCCCTTTTTGTAAAGTACAACGCGGCAGATG
>JAKAFF010000077.1 GCA_021818045.1 bacterium | reverse complement strand
TTCTAGAAGAGGGGCGTTTAACCGACTCGGTGGGCCGCAAAATCGATTTTCGCAACACCATTATTATCATGACGTCGAACTTGGGCGCTGACCTAATCCGTAAATCGACAGAGGTAGGGTTTGGCGTCAAAGAAACCCTCATGGATTTCAGAGCCATGCAAGAAAAGATCGAAGCGTCGGTCAAAAAGCACTTCAAACCCGAATTCATCAACCGTCTCGATGGGCTGGTCATTTTCCGCACTCTGGACAAAACATCCTTACGCGCAGTGGTTGATTTGGAATTCCTCAAACTGAAAAACCGTCTCGAAAAGAAACATATTCATGTGACGCTTGATGATGCCGCACGCGACGTATTGGTCGAAAAGGGCTACCTCCCAGAGATGGGGGCGCGTCCCTTGCGGCGTGTGATCGAGCAGTTTTTAGAAGATCCGCTATCGGAAAAACTGCTACACAACCCAAATCAAGAAAAAACGTATTTAATTTCCGCAAAAGAGGGGCAAATTGTGTTCGTAGATCAAGAAACCGCTGCGGCAAAAGATGCAAAAGATGCAGATTGTCAGCCGACGAACTCACCCTAATTCTTAATTGACAAGACCCTCTATCCACCCAGCACGAGCAACTATCGTGCTGGCGTGCTCCTGAAAGTTCCGTAGCCGTTAAGACGCCAACAATTGCGATTGGTATTAAGATGAATCTGGACCGTCAGCTGGCCAACCTCTCATCCATTGGACAATCCTTTCTGCTTGGGGTGACGCTTCCCGCAATTGACAAGCTTGGATCATTTCTCTTGCAACACGGCCATAAGCTTGCGCTTGCTCCTGCGTAAAAAACCCTCCCCAAGCAAAGCGTTGTATTTGATCCCGCCTTAAAGCTATGAGACCAATAGCGCTCAAACATGGCGTGCAAGTCATCAAATCGTGCACCATAAAACTTGCGCACCTTATAGCGTCTACAAATTGATCGCGATCACAATAATATTCCACCATGGCAAGCAATACTACATCCCAAGTGCCGAGAGCTATAATCGCCTCTGGAATCTGCGCAAAAATCCGCTCAATCTGCTCGATCTGCCTCTCGTCACTCAGGAGACGAGCCACAAAATACAGAGCATCATAACGCAAAATCTCAGAAGAGATTTCGCCAGCAAGAGCTACAAGGTCTTCTGAAGACACCGTCAATGCTGCACCGCGTGGTTGCCGCGGTTGCATATCACCCATTCCGCGATCATTGCAACTGTTAACTATTGCCTCATACAAGCCCGCATCGCGCAGCGCTGCAGTGTCCATGCATCGAGCCAGTTTTACGGTTCCATCTTTACCCCAAGACAATCGCAAAGAAGCACTCAACAGCTCACTCAAAATGATATCCCTTATCACAGATGAGTCAATATTACTTTGAGGATTTTGTAGCCTAGGCATCAAGTTACCCATCTCTGTACAAATAGGTACACATACCATACGAGCCACAACATGCGAATGGCACTCACCAACTGATAAACACGATAGACGCGCCACTACATTCTTGTATATCTCACTTACTCTATCAGTCAGGCCGCATAGATCAGCAGCAGGCACTCGCAACGAAGGTCTCTGTAGAAAGCTTTTAGCTGCACGCAAACACTCAGATGAATCTAATGTCACATCAAGACGGCGGGATTCTGCACTCATATATCAATAACCTCGCATTTCGAAAGAGGTCTAAGAGAGTGTCTTCAAAATGAGCTGCTGTCGACTTGAAGACACCCTCTAACCCAACAATGATTGCGAAATCAAAAGATTGCGCAAATCCGAAGCAGTATACGAGGAATGGGATTCAATTGCAAGAAAGTGCTTACACTTCTTGCATCATCTTTGGCATGATGTGCGCTTCCCAATTGCGAATGTACTCGAGCAATTCCGCTTTGGTTGGATGCGCTTTTAAATGAAGCAGATTCTCCGACTTGCTGCAAAGATGGGCAATCTTGGCCAAAAGATGCAAATGGCGCTTATCATCACATGCGAACAAGAAAAACAGCGTGTGTACGGGAAGGCCATCAAGAGCTCCGTAATCGATCGGTTTTTCAGGAAATACAACAGCAATCACATCGTAAGATTCTTGCAGCAAAAAATCGCGCGTGTGCGGCACGCCAATGCCATTAGATAGGGCTGTCGGCATCAAATTTTCTCGATCGAGTAACAATTCTGTAATCACTTCTGCATCTAAATGCAAATCCGCCGCGATGCGCTCCATTGCGTTGCGAATCACAGACTCTTTTGTGTCACCCGGCACGTCGAGATAAACGCCCCCTTTGTGAATGGCGCGATATAGCCCAAACTGCTGAGTGCCGAGTTTTTCTCTTGGGGAATTATCCTCAAATGGAGTAAAGTCTCCTTCCTGCTTGCAGCTTAAGACCCAATCTTCGATCTCGCTGCGGCTGAATCTGTACTGATTATTGAGCCGATAATAGGGGATCTTCCCTTCAGAGATCCACCTTTTGATCGTGGTCTCCGAGACGTTTAACAATTCTGTGACATCTTTTAATCTTAAATCCATACTTGACCCGAAAGTAGCAAAAAAGAGTTTTAATTGGAAAGCAGAAAAACTTGCAACACTTCTTCAGAATCGCGCGCATTTAACAATTTTTTTCGCAAATCCATACTGCGAATGGATGACGTGAGAAGAGAAAGAATTTGCAAATATTCAGTCTGCTTATGATCAGGCCCTGCAATTAAAAAAATGAGCCTCACCGGCGCCAGATCTAGAGCATTCCAGTCGATTCCTTTTTTTTGCTGGATCCCGATCGCAATGGAAAAGTCGGAAAACTCTTTGAGTTTTGCATGAGGAATCGCAACGCCCATCCCAATACCAGTAGAGACGAGTTGCTCGCGCTGAAAAATGGCATTGCGAAAAGCCGCTTTATCGGGAAGATGACCCTTCGCATCTAACAAATTGATCAAGACATCAATTGCTTCATCGCGGGTGTCAACATCTAAAAAGCTCACCAGCCGAGAGTCTAAATAATCAGAGATCTTCATCAACTCTTTTCTTTTCACCTTAGGCTTCGCAAAAGGATTAATGTGCGCCAGTATGGCCAAAACCACCTCTTCCTCGTTGGGTCAATGAAAGGGCGTCCTCTCGTACAAAGGCCGCCTGAATCACGGAGGCGAGCACCAATTGCGCAATGCGCATTTTGGGGGTGACGACAAAGGGTTCTTTTCCATGATTCATTAAAATAATGCAGATTTCCCCGCGATAATCGCTGTCAATCGTCCCAGGGGTGTTAAGCACTGTGACCTGATTTTTAAGGGCAAAACCGCTGCGGGGACGTACTTGAATCTCGTACCCTTCTGGCAGGGCCAGCTTGATTCCTGTGGGGACAAGCGCTGAAGTACCAGGTGCAATCGTTAACGGCTCGAGGATCGCTGCCCGCGCGTCACAACCCGATGCAAAAGAGGTGGCATAGGCAGGGATGAGTTCCTCATCTTCCACTTGAATCGGCACAGTGACTCTACTCATAAACAGCCCTCAGCAGTTCTTTTAACTCGCGCACCCCTTTTTTTGCAAGATCATTTTGCGCAAAGTCGCGATGATTGCCGCTGAAAAACTCTAGAAAAAACTCCAGCCGCGCCTTGAGTTCAGACCGTTTTACAATGCAATCGAGCATTCCCCTTTCGAGCAAAAATTCCGATTTTTGTGCGCCCGGCGGTAGCTTTTGCCCAAGAGTTTGTTCCACAACGCGAGGGCCTGCAAATGCAATCAAGGCATCGGGTTCTGCCATAATAATATCTCCAAGCGTTGCAAAGGAGGCTGTGACCCCGCCCGTTGTGGGGTTTGTTAAGATAGAGATGTAGGGAAGCTTGGCTTCATGGTGTTTGGCTAAAGCCGCAGAAGTTTTCGCCATTTGCATCAGTGAAAGGATTGACTCTTGCATGCGAGCGCCTCCAGAAGCCGAGACAATGACAACGGCTAAAGAAAGCTCTGTGGCAAGCTCGACGATCCGAGTGAGCCTCTCCCCCACAACGGAGCCCATAGACCCTCCCATGTAGGAAAAATCAAGCACTCCGAGAGCCACTTTTTGTCCGCCAATTGTACAAAGGCCAACGCATGCTGCCTCATCGCGCCCTGTCTTTTGCGAGGCTTCCAAAATCCGTTTAGCATATGGTTCGGTGTCCACAAATCCGAGAGCATCTATCGGCTTGAGCTCGGTAAAAAGCTCTTGAAAGCTTCCCTCATCGGTCAAAAGCTCCAGCCGCTGTTTTAAGGAGAGACGATAGTGATAATTACACTTAGGACAGCAGTTGAAATTTTGAGACAATTCATTGGCATGGATGAGTTCGCTACATCCCGAGCATTTGATCCAACCGCTAAAACCATCCTTTTTGGTGGTTTGAATTTTGATTTTGAGCTTGCTGCGAGAAAAGAGTCCCATATTCTTAGATGTTGGCCTTTGCAAACCGCTCTTCGATATGCTTCCAATGGAGAATTTGCCAAATATTTTTTACATACTCAGCGCGCATATTCTTATATTGGAGATAATAGGCATGCTCCCAAACATCTACACCCATAAGTGGAACCAAACTGTTTGTGCTTAAGGGATCTTGGTTGGGACAGATGGCAATTTCGAGTTGCTTGAGTCCTTTATGATAGCCGAGCCATCCCCATCCAGATCCTTGGATGCCAACAGTAGCTGTTGTAAATTTTTCTTTAAACGCATCAAAAGAACCAAAATCGCGATCGATCATCTTGGCAAGTTCCCCTTGGGGCACTCCTCCTCCCCCTTTGGAAATGGGGCCCAGGATCGTCCAGAAGATACTATGATTGATGTGGCCGCCGCCATTGAATTTAATCGCCGATTGAAGGGCGATCATTTGGGCTACGTCATTCTTGGTCTCGGCCTCATGGTATTTCTCTAATGCGGTGTTGAGGTTAGTGACGTATGCTTTATGGTGCTTATTGTAATGCAGATCCATGATCTCGGCAGAAATCACCGGTTCGAGCGCATTGAAGTCATAGGGCAGCTCTGGAAGCTGGTAGCTTGTTTTTTGCTCTTGCATAGGCCTCTCCTGTATGGGAATAATCATAGTGCTTACCGAACTATTTGGCAATATCGGTGTGGCTTGATATCAGCATCTTAGTGTATACTGAGCGCCCATCCTAATTCAGGACAAATTATGAGTCTACCTCCTGTGATATATGCGAACGTCATTGTCCCGCATGCAGTTGCGCAAGCAATCCCCCTCGATCCAGCTCCAAGTGAGTCAGGTTTTGAAACTGTGCCTGCATTAACAGCAAATCCTGCCGAAGTGCTGCAACTATATTCGCAGCTTTCTTTAACAAAAAAACATACAGACTCCCCTCAATGGCAGAAGAGTGTCTTTCTCATAAATCAAATTCTGACCAGACTCCAGCAACATGCTTTGCAAGTAACCTGGCATAACCTCCGGTTCATTCAACCGGGATCCGCCCACAAGCTCGCTACATTAACGGCACGACGAGTGGTTCGCAATGCAATCTTAGACCGAGAAATCAACAACATAAGCTTGGAGTTAAGTGTTGCAAAGCGTTTAGATCGAGATTTCCCGAGCTTCGCGCCACATAGCAACGCTACCCATCGTTCACGCCCAATACTCAACGGACATCCTAAGATCATCCAGGATCTTGTAAACCGACTGCGCCAGTGTCCAACTATGGACAGCTTGGAACGGCAGTTCCCAATAAAGACTAATGAACAGTCCCTCAAACGACGCATTGATGCCGATTGTGACGCCCCGCCACAAAAAAAACCAACACAAAAGCGAGCTCCAGACACGACAGGGAGTCGCCCCCTCTCTCCTTCAATAGTGCAAATGTTCTTTCCGCGAGAGTAGAGCGCGCTCCGTGATAGGACCGATCGCCACTAATTTTTTAGTGGTGGGCAAGCTTTGAAAAATGCGACAAAACCCCTCCACCGTAGAGGGGCTGGTAAAAATGATCTCATCGAATGCATTTAAATCGGGCACAGGCTCTAACTTTTGATATACTGTGTCATAGAGATCGAGTGAGAAAAAGGGCTTGCCTTGGCTTTTTAAAAACTCTGCAAGATTGGGACGGGCTAGGCGAGATTGGGGCAAGAAGAAGTAGCCGTCAATGTCCTGGATTTGCTGCATGATCCCCTCTTGTGTGGCCTCTTTAGCAACGAGGGGATCGAGCCCTTTTTCACATAAACGCTGAGCCGTCGCTTGGCCTATGGCGATGATCTGTTTATCCCAAGGACCTGGCCAATATAGCACTGCCGTTTGACTTGTGAAAATGACATGGGTGAACCGAGACCACAAAGAAAGCGCCTGCTCTAAATTCCCAAGAGGGATTGTCTTAATAACCGGATAGTGAACACACCCCGGTTTCGGACGCAGCCCTAAATATAACGTACGCGACATCAATTCCCTAACGCTAGCAGTTCCATTCGAATTTGTTCAAGCCGCCTTCGAATGTCTTGGATGCGGGGCTCATGATCCCTTCTCTCTTCACGCTTGAGCGCACTCCCTCCTGCAACACCTCCTATAGTCACTGCTACGGCTATCCCAAGGGGCCCTAAAAAAGGAGCCGCAGCCACGGCCGCGCCCACAGCGCCTCCTGCAGTCCCCACCTCAGAAAGGGCTGACGGCTCCCCTATTTGGGCCAGTTCTTGTTCCAGTTGCAGACGCTCTTGCTGCAATTGCGCCTTTCTTTGAGCCTGTTCGGCACGAAGAAGATCTCTTCTTAGACGATGTTCGAGGGTTTGCGCATCGAGTGTCTGTTGTCTGAGTTGTGCTCCCAACTGTCCATTTTGCTCTCGCACCTCTCCCACCCGT
>JAKAFF010000076.1 GCA_021818045.1 bacterium | reverse complement strand
GCGAGAGTAGCTGGCCCAATTCGTTCCAAATCCAAAGACTTGGACAAGACCGGTGGCAACTCCAAGGGCAAATGTCAAAGCAAAGATTCCTGCCCAAAATTTGGCCATATCTCTGTAGAGTGTTTTTTTTGTCTTGATATACATCCCCTCGATGATGATGAGCATGAGTCCAAGTCCTATGCTCAATGGGGGGTAGATGTAGTGAAACATACTTGTCATTGCAAACTGTAGTCGCGAAAGGAAGACCGGATCCATGGGCTCTTCTCCTAATTGATGTGCATACCTTCTCAGATAGGGACTATTCCTACTGGGCATAATATTGTAATAGTATTTTTTTTACACCAAATACGCAAAATTGCGATGTCCTTTTTTGTGCCTTAGAGTGAAAGATGAGTGAGAGTCATTTGCTGCTAAACTGTCTTAACTAGATGTATTATATTTATTATCAATAAGTTAAGCGTGTGTTGCAGAGGTGTTGTGCGTGGGGTAATAAAATTCTCCCAAAGTGAATGGTTTTTTGATTAGTATGGGGGGCGTGTACATAAATCAGGAGTTTTTATATGAGGCGTTGTAACTTGTGGATTTTATCCGCTGCCTTAGTTCTATTTTTAGGTGTAGGTTTTGCATATGAGAAGAAAGCGATGGATCAGACCGAGCCGCCAGCGGAAATGCCCGCATGTTATCACGAGACAAAGGCGGGAGATTGGTTTACTCGTTTGAGAGCGCTTTACTTGTATCCTGTTTGGTCAAGTGGCTCTCTGAGCACGATTCCCAATTCTGGCGTATCGGTGCATCCTGCATGGACTGGCGAATTTGATTTTGGCTACATGTTCACGAAGTATCTAGGGTCTGAGTTGATTTTGGCTACCAGCTATCATACGCTTTGGGGAAAAAAAGCTCTTCAAGGGGTAAAGATTGGTTCTACGTGGGCGCTACCTCCAACTTTGACATTGCAGATACGCTTATTTCCCTCTGCGATGTTGCAGCCCTATGTTGGGGGTGGTGTGAATTACACAGTGTTCTATTCGAAGCACTGTGATTTGCCCAATACGAGCTTAAGTCTTAGCAATTCTTGGGGCGGCGCTGTGCAAGGCGGTCTCGATTACTTCTTCTACCAAGATTGGATTTTCAACGTAGATGTGAAATACATTTGGATCAATACAGATGCGCATTTAAGCGGCCAAGTACCAGGCAAAGTCGATGTGACGATCAATCCGGTCGTGATTGGCTTTGGCTTTGGTCGCAAGTGGTAACGACTTTTACACCAGTGCTTTTGTCGAATCGAAAGCACTGGTCTATCATCCAGAGAAGTTCCTTCTTTCTTTTTCCATAATGGCAAAAACGCTGTAGAAAGTTTTGGTAATACGCGATGAACTGCGTGGCCATTTGGAGGCGCTCATATTGGCGCGCCCATTGGTTGCAAGTGCGTGGCAATGGGGTAAATAATCTGCGATCTGTTTTTAAAGGAATGCGGATTGCCTGTTGTACGGGACACACGTGGGGTTGTGGGCATGGACTATTGTAGTGGGCGTAGATGCAGCGATACTTAAGTGCCTGTCTTTTTTCTTCAAACCCGGCATAGACCATAGCCAGGCGGTGCGGACAAAATATATCTCCTTGGGCAGTGGCATAGCAGTTTTTCGCAAGATAGAGACTCGGTCTATTTTTAGGGGCCTCTTTATTTGCAGATTGTAAGGGGATGATCGGCCGGATACGGTATCGATCCCATATGTGGGATAGCAAAGCGGCATCATCGAAGCTTGCGTCTGCAATCAAATAGCGTTTTGGGTGGCCCTTACTGAGCGAAAAGGCGGCGATTTTTTCCAATAAATGGTAAGCCGCTTCGATGGGATGAGGGATTTCACATTGCGCAAGCGGCAGTAAGGAGTGGCCATCGAGGAGAAAATGCATGCGGTCTGAGCGATGTTTAAAAGTTACGAGCAAAAGTGTAGAGCCAAAATGTGCATGAAGGTTCTGGTAGCGCTGGATCGCATCGTACAAAAGAGTTTGGAGGAGGGGCTCTTGTTTTAAGAGTGCATTGAGAAAGCGGGTGCATGTGGATGCGGGAGGCTTTTCGATGCAGCTCACAGGAACGCTCGCGCCTCCCAGTTGGGAGATCAGCGCTTCCCACAGGGCATGAATGGGATAATCGTTGCGCCCTTTGCCTCTTTGCTCTTTGAGCGCCTCTAGCAGTGGGGTAAATATGTGCGAGCTTTGAGCCATTTTTGGGATCATATCAAATGTGCGATTTTCGACGCTTTGGCGCGCTTAAATATGAAGTTATTTATTGCGATTGGTATTAGTACTCATTTGTCGTATAATACGATCCTCCTATGGCCCTAGATTCTTTACTAGAGATTTTACAAGACCCAAGAACGAGACAACCCCTCTGTGAACCCGTGCGATACGTCTTTGGGATCCCGACTTTTTTAAAAGAGGGGGATGTGGTCGGGCAAAACGCAAAATATCAAAAAATGTATGACAATATAGGGCGTTTTACTGGGTCTGTATTTTGGTTTATCTGTCGGTTATTTCGCCTGGATATGGTTTCTAAAAGAAAAGAGCTGCTTTCTGAGCTAGTCATTCGTTCCAAAGACAAGGTGCTAGAAACCTCTATTGGGGCGGGTGCAAATATTGCGGCATTGCCGCTTGATGCGGAGTATGTGGGTGTGGATATTTCCATAGAGATGCTGCGCGCTTGTCAAAAATATTCTTTGTTAAAGCCCTATCATTTGCAGCTGGTGCATGCGAATGCTGAAAAGCTCCCCTTTCGCGACGAGAGTTTTGATGTAGTGTTCCATTTTGGCGGGATCAATTTTTTCAATGATATTCCTGGAGCGATTCGAGAGATGATTCGCGTAGCGAAGCCTGGCGCGCAAATCCTGATTGGGGACGAAACGCAAATACATGTAGAATCTTGGTATAGCAAGCTCCCTTTTGTGAAAAAATACTTTTGCGACACCCCTCCGGTTTTGCCACCTATGGATGCGATTCCAAGCCAAATCAAAGATGCTAAGCTGAGCTATAAATGGGCTGGCACGATGTATGTAATTACGTTCACCAAGTCAACTCTCTTGTCGGATCGGGGCGGCGGCGGCACCTGCTAATAGGCCTCCATCGATGGTCAGTTCGGTGCCAGTGATATAGCTAGATTCATCGGAGGCGAGGAAAAGGGCGGCATAGGCGACCTCTTCCGGAGTTCCCAAGCGCTTCATGGGGATATCCTTGGCGATGGCGCGAAGAGCTGTTTCTGGATCGTGGCCGAGCATTGGTTCCCACATGGGGGTGAGGATGGCTGCTGGGTGGATTGAATTGCAGCGGATGGGGTAATTTTGGTTACAGCAGTAAAGCGCGACGCTTTTGGTATGGTTGCGGACAGATGCTTTGCTAGAAGCGTACGCAACAGCTCCTGGAATGCCGACCAGTCCCGAGCGAGAAGAGATATTCACAATAGAGCCGCCGCGCTCTTTCATAGCGGCGATGGCCATTTTACAACCCAGAAAGACTCCCTCTGCATTGACCGCATGTATTTGCTTCCAACTTGAGAGCGACGCGTGCTCCGGGTCTTGCGACCCCAGATCTAGTCCAGTAATGCCTGCATTATTGATCAGGATGTCTAGGTGTTTCATCTGATGTAGGACGTGCATCCAATCAGCTTCAGACGAGACGTCGAGATGCAGATAGTGTTGCTTTAGTCCTTGGGCCACTTTTTGTCCTAAGGTGTCATTAATATCGGACAGGTAGACAGTTGCGCCCTCTTTTGTAAAAAGTTCCGCGCATGCCTTGCCAATGCCTTGAGCCGCTCCAGTGATAAGTACAAATTTTTGCTTAAGTCTCATAAGGGGGTCTATACACAAATGAGTTTAAAAGTGGGTTTTTCATCTTGCGGATCAGGGTAACATGGGATCTGCAAAAGAAGCAAAATCTTTGTAGTCTTCCCAGCGAAAGGGGGAGAGTCGGGGTGGGCGGTTGGAGCTTTTTTCTAGCATGGAGTAGAGATCGACGGAAATGAGCCAGTCGAAAAATAGGCGGTGGGTTTGGGGGAGAGTTTCGAGATGTTGTTTTACATGTTGTTGTGTGTCTCGGCAAGCTACGAAAGTTCCTCCTCTTCTCATTTTGACATTGGCCAAATAGGTTTGAAATTGCGAAGTAAAGGTCTCTTCTGACAGGGTGAAGCCGTAATCGGACAAATGTTCGCCAATTGCCAAGATGTCCAGCATGGTGAAAAGGCACTTCATACATCGATTGCAGTGGGAATAGGAAATATCGGTGGTTGCATGGTGATTGCATACGATGAGTTTAGGTTTCAAAAGGGCGTGTTGCGTGCAAAAGGTGGAGATGAACTGGATTTTGTCCGTGCGCGTCATTGTAAACACGTCGTGTTTGACTCGGAGGCCCGCAGGGGATAAGTTCTCATCTATGAGGGGAGATGCGGGTTGGGTTAAAGTTTGACCGTCGGGAAATAGGAAAGATTGCCAAGTAAAACCCGATGGAATGTACAAAACTGGAATGTTTTTTGCATAAAGAAAAGGGGTCGCAGCCCCCACCCACGATAAACCCATGCTCGTATCCCAAAACCATTTCGAAATATCGCAAGATACGCGATCGAGATAGGTGAGTTTTAAAAAGCTTTCGTAATTCATGTAAATCGTATGGAAGTCAAGCTTGTGCCTGTTTGCAAATTCTACAGCTGTTACATGAGGACTATTGAAGGAAATAAGGGTTGGATTTTCCTCAAAGTGACGCAGTACAGTGGTTGTAGAGTCGAGCCCTCCTGTGAATAGCGACGCGGAGCTGTAAGAGACGTTGGGGAGCTGATTTTTGATCAATCGTGCAGGTCTTAATTCCCCATCCCAAGTGGTGTTGTAGAAAAAGCGTTTAAAAAATGCCTTTATTTTGATCAGCGAGTAGTAGAGATCCTCGTCCATTTCTTCGATGGTATATTCGTTGCCAGATAGCCAAATGACAGCAATGGTATTGGTAATGAGAGGGATATCTACAATTGATGGAGGAAGAATTGATAGATCGATTTCTGGGGGGTATGAAATGTGAAAAGGCCCTCTTGCATATTTTTTGGCAAATCCAGAGGCAAGATGAAAATAGGCGGTATTTTGTTGGATGATTCTGGCACGAATCAGCGGTTCTGCTGCATCAAGGGAGCATAAAAAACATAAGACCTGCCTCACTAAACTGAGGTTATTGCACAACTTGTACCAGATTGGCATCGCCTCTGATCATGGTGACTACGTTATCGAATATACTGCCTCCGCCACCTACATTGGATGCCTCCATATAGAACGCGATAGAGTCATTTGCGGAAAGTTGGACCAATGTGTTGTAATTCAATGAGAAGTACCCCGCTTCTCCTGCGTACACCGCAGCATAAGCTACTGTGGATCCGCCATTGATGCTGATGCCCAGAGTGTAAGTCGTTTGGTTAAACGAGCCCTCTGGCGACAGTTCTGATGAAAAATACAAACTGACGTTGAGTTGATAAATGCCAGCAGTTAAGGCTGTGATGGAAGCAGGAGAAGAGGTTGAACCGCTTACATTAGAGCTCGGACCTGTTGCGTTAAATGGAATGGCGACCCATGCGTTTGCGGTATCGATAGTCATCGCTGCTGATGATGAGAGGTAGAGTTGGCCGTAGGACGCAGATGATGATCCTGTCGCGTTAGAACTTCCTATGATGGAGTCGTTATAACGGTTACTTGTTATAGATCCCCCATTTCCAAACATGAAAAAGGGGATGACGCAAAAAAGTGCAAAGAGGTGAGATTTCAAAACGGCCTCCAAAAAAATTTTTTATATTCTATGGAGTTGTGAGTAGTTTGTCAAATTAAAATGTGATGCCAAAAGAGAAAGCGGCGCCGGAAAATGAGACATTTCCGAAGGTGTGGCCCAACCGACTTTGATTAAAGTATTGGTGATTTTCGAGGCTGAGTTTAAAGATTGCGTGGTATGTATCGCGTATGAGGCGCTCCCACTGAATGCCGAGCGCTAAATCTAGATCAAAGTCGAACGAGTGCATGGTTTTTTTGATGATGCTGTAGATTTGCTGTGCGGTAGCAGGTGGCGTTATTGCCTCATTGTCATTGAAGCGCAGTTGATATTGGCCATATAACAGGCCGAAGGCAAAATTTCCAAAAACACTCAGCCCGTACTTTATAGGGTAGAGGCTATTGAAGCCAAAGAGAGGACCGATTGCTCGAAACTGTTCGCGATCGCGAAAGATTCTGGTATCTGTTGACGTTCCGGAGCTGGGATATACGACCTGTGTGATGACTTCTGAAGAGAGTTTTTGCAAAATGGATGTGCCTCGCAATCCGATGAGTGGTTGTAAATGCACAGATGAGAAGCAAATATCGTAGGAAGCGGCCAGATCTAATTGGCACAAATGCACTTCCCATTTGCCGTGGTTAGCAGTTTTTTTCGCGGAGCCTTGGAAATCGGTCCACACGCCAGCCAGTTGCCAGGGAGCTGGGTCAAATTGCCATCCAAGAGCGATGCGGTAACCTGCATTCCATTGAGAGGGGGGGTCGACATCTATTTCTGTAGAATAAGTGGTAGTAACGCCATTAACAGTAGTTTGCAGACTAGAACCGCTGCCGAAGTTGTTGTCGAGACCGGATACTTGAGGGGTCCAGCAAAGAACATCGCCCTCTATTGATAAATGGGGCTTATATGGTTTTTGTTCTTCGGGGGGAGGAGCTGGAGCTTTGGCGAAGCCAAGAGCACAGCACAAAGAAAATAGCAAAACTTTCCCACAGCGCATAGCCCGATCTTATAAATTTACAACAATTTGGTCAATCGTGTTTGATCCCACCCGATACCTC
>JAKAFF010000075.1 GCA_021818045.1 bacterium | reverse complement strand
CTCTCGACCCGAGAGTGCTGACAGTCATGCTGCAAGAGCTAAGCGGCCCCCCCGCCAACCCATCTAGCATCCACTCTTTTGGGAAACAGGCGCAGAGTCTACTTGGCAAGGCGCGCACAAGTGTTGCGAATTATTTCCGCGTTCAACCTGAAGAGATTTTTTTCACATCGGGAGGGACGGAAGGGATCAATTATTTATTAAGAGGCCTACCCTCTAAAGGGCATCTCATCACAACATCCATCGAGCACTCTGCCATCTACCGAACCGTGCAAGCCCTAGAGACGCAAGGGCTACAAGTCACCTATCTACCCGTTGGCCCTTATGGGGCCCCCCTTCCAAAACAAGTCGAGCAAGCCATCCGCCCTGACACTACTGCGATCATGTTATCTGCTGCAAACTCAGAAACAGGCGTCAAAATCGACCTTGACCAAATGAGCGCCATCGCTTTGCAATACAACATCCCCCTACTGCTTGATGCAGTCGCCCTGATTGGCAAAGAACCCTTTTTTTTACCTCGCGGCGTTAGTGCTCTTGTGGTCTCTGCCCACAAGTTTCATGGCCCCAAAGGGGTGGGAGCCGTATTCATCCGATCTGGTTTTCAGACAACACCACTCATCACAGGTGGCTCACAAGAATCCATGCAGCGGGCAGGCACTCCCAACTTAGCTGGCATTTTAGGCATGGCCGAAGCATTTGAGATCCTTGCTGGATCACAAGAAAAAATTTACTTACATCTACAATCCTTGCAAGATCGATTCGAACAAAGCCTTTTGCACCACCTACCCAATTTAACCATTCACGGAACCGGGCCTCGAGTGCCAAGCGTCTCTAACATCTCGTTTCCGGGAATAGATGCAGAAACGCTTCTCATCCAACTCGATCTTGCAAATATTGCGGTAAGTCATGGATCTGCTTGCGCATCGGGCGCTTTGGAACCCTCGCGAGTCCTTTTAAATATGGGACTTGAGAAAAAGGCCGTCCGCTCCTCCATCCGCTTTTCTTTTGCAAGAACCAATACGTTGGAAGAGATCGATCAAGCGGTCCTGCACATTTGCACAATCGTGAAAAAACTACATAGACATGCCCGTTCCACCTGAAAAGCACCCCAAAAGACCGAAGCAAAATTTTTATTAATTATTTTTTATAGTTCATAGAAATTATATTTATTATCAATAATACGAAATTCTGTTATAATACACAGCGCGAACAGTCGATATAGTTAATGTAAGAATAATCATGACGTCTCTACCTGCGGTGACCACCGCCCCCATTCCCACGACACGCAAGTACTATCATACTAAAGATGTAACTCTTGCACTATTCAATGCAGCAACTGTTTTAAACTTCTTAACTTACTATTTTTGGCCTACTACTTCGAATAATAATTATTTAAGCCCCATCCGTTCTATTGTTTCTTTTATAGTCATAGTACTGCGAGAAAAAGCGCGCTCAGCGGCTCAGAAAAGCTTATTTAAATCTTCCACACACACCAGCTCTCCGTGGTCGCAGACTCAAAAACTTGCGCAACAAATCTTATTCACCCCACTTGGTATAGAACAAACTACATTACCCCTCATGATATTTGATCTATGCCCCCAATGGCTCTATAATGCTTCCCACGCGGCGCTTTCTCTCGCTACTGTCAAGCAATCTGCGAATCATATTCTGCCCTGTTTAAACGACAGATCCCTCTCTTTTTCTGAAAAAGCAAAAACCGTAACACTGCACACATTTAATGCAATAACACAAATTGGGATCAGTATATTGGCGTGCAAGAGCATTAAAGAATTACCAGAGATGCTACATCAGGAAGAAACCAATCGACAAGAGGGACAAGACTACAATTCGAGAAGATTCAAGAACAGGCGAGAAACTCCTGATTCTTGCACCCCCTTATCAGACAAGTGGCAAAACATCAAAAATCCTATTAAACGACTATCTAGTCCTCTCATAGATCTGCGTTGCACAAATCACGCGAGACAAATCTTCCAGCACAAACAATCAGATCATTCCACTGACTGTAAAAAGATAAAGCGGCGCTATCACAAATTAGTGCAGCAGGTACACCCAGACAAAAACAGAGACAACCCGGAAGCCACCCTTGCCGCATACAATCTCAATAACGCCTACGACATTTTGCGAGAAGAAAATGACTGCCCCTGAAATCCTGCTCGTGATTGAAAAAACGGTTTGAGAAAAATTTGACTTGACATGCAACATGTTGAACATGATTTTCTTAAGCCACGCCGAACGCGCGCAACTTAAAATACAACACAGACACGAGAGCGATGGAAGATTACGCGATCGGATCAAGGGTGGTACTACTGTGCCGATTCAAAATTTAACCTTCTCTCTGTGAGCTCTGTGCTCTCTAGCGAACCTTGTTCGCGGGTGGTAAAAAAAACATTTTTCCCGATTCTTCAGGTTGTTTCAGTATATATACACAAATGAATTCAAAAGTTGGTTTTGGGCAACGCGAAAGCTGGCGGAATTTATCTATCGTAAGCGACCCAATATTAAAAATATAGGGTCAATTACGATAGGTAAATTGCGCCGCTTTGGCGCAGCCGAAAATCCAACTTTTGAACTCATTTGTGTATACACAAAGTCCAGTTAATGCAATATGATCCAGTCACTTGGAATTAAATCTTTAGTATCCAGCCCATACGCAGGATTAAACCACGGATCTGGAGCAATTACCACCTTATTCGGGTTCGGGTTTAAATAGGCGGCCCACCAAGAAAAAGAGGAATTGCTGATGATTTGATCGCGGCATCGACTCATTAAATATAGATCGTGATAATCAAGCTCCCCTTCAATGAAGCAAAAAGTTCCCGATATGCCGCTAAGAAGCTCCTTGCATTTTTGCATCTGATTAGAAAATACAACAAATAGGGATTCCTCAGAAAACAAAGCAATTGCCTTCTCAAAATAATCTCTTCTGGGAGCAATATGACAGATTTGCTCAGGATCTTCATGATAAAATCGCACATGGATAGCCACAGATCTCGGATGCGTTAAGAGATCGCTATAATGCCTTTCAAGATAACGAATAATTTCATTAGATGGCGCAAAAAGTTCTAATATTTCTCGTTTGTGATGGATAAAGTATTTTTCTGATTGAAAATACCCTTGAATCTTCATGTAAGGGCGATAGGGAATCGGCGCGTAATGAAAATGGGGCTCTCTATAGCAGCTTCGTACTGGACAAGAAATATGAGTCAGCAGATGTGAAAAAAGCGTCTTCCGATTCATAGGGATATTGTACGTAGCTTTCTGCTCTAGGTCAGGAAACACAGGTTGCGCACCGTGATCTAAAGCAACACTCACTGTTGCAGCAATGGTAAAAAGCTGATTACCTAGTTGCCCTTCCAAATCACCAACTACAAATGGCTGCAAAACTAATAATAGTTGCAAAAACACAAACTTTGAACCTACGCACAAATGAGTTCAAAAGTTGGATTTGGCCAACGCAAACTGGAAGAATTTGATTGAATAAAAATCAACACCCGCTCCACAATTCCCTCAATCTTAAAGTTAGAGAGGGTAAAGACTAATGCAATGTACATTATCTCGTCAAGTTTGGCTTATCTGTTTAGCAATCTGTATTCATTTCACCCTTTTGCCCGCACAAGAAAAATCCATAGTAGTACTCATTCCCTCTTATAATAACCGCCAATGGGTTCGGCAGAATCTCACTTCAGCCCTTTCTCAAAAATACAATAACTTTAGAATCATTTATATCGATGATGCGTCGGAGGATGACACTACAGAACAAGTAAACCTCACCCTCCGTAGGTTAAATTATACTGTTCCCTTTCAACTCATTCGCAACCCACAACGCCTTGGCTCCTTAGCAAATATTTATTCTGCCCTTCATCATTACTGCGACGATCAAGAAATCGTCGCAATTTTAGATGGGGATGATTGGTTTTCTGATTCTTATGTCTTACAAACGCTCAATACAGAATACACC
Source organism: bacterium (assembly GCA_021818045.1). Lineage (GTDB taxonomy): Bacteria > Chlamydiota > Chlamydiia > Chlamydiales > SM23-39 > REEB52. The sequence goes on along the minus strand of JAKAFF010000075.1, from coordinate 2,874 downwards.
ACCAAAAACATCTGGATGACTCATGGAGCCTTTGTCGAGCACCCCCAAGCAGACTGCTCTTGGAGCATTCCTATCCCTGAAGACATTGTGACGACCAATGCCTTTAGGGAGTTTCGCTGCCCTTCGCACTTGAAAACATTTTATGCTTGGCTATTCAAAAAAATCCGCATCGAAGACTTGCAATACCAGGGTGAGTTTTTCGCTATGACGGGAGATCAAGCCATTATGTTTCCCATGATAGAGATGGCCGGAGAACGACACAGTTTTATTTCTCGACTTACCTACGTCTACAACCGAAGCAATCTCATCAACGATAATAAGGTCAATCCCACATTACAACAAAACCTGGAAAAGCTCATTCGATCCATGCCGCGTTATTTACGGCTTGACTCTCCCCCAGTCAAGGAGCGTACAGACAATGTTTTGATACCGCGCAACGAAACCTCTTCTACCTTAAACTCAAAATCTGCGATGCGAATGGTCTCATCTTTCACCGGAAAGTGACTCAGCGATGCAACCATGAGATCTCCCAGCGTCTCAGCAAAAGGCAGTTTCGCATCAAACTGTCGATTGAATTCGGACACCGACATCTCAGCAGGCAGAGTTCTCGTTACATAGCGCAGCGGTTCTGTCGTAGATTCCACACGCGTCTCCTCACCAAAAATTTTTGCCAGAATTTGATCCAACGTTACCATACCACATGCAACGCCTGCAGAATCTAAAATGACCGCTACACTTTGATTATTGTGTCGAAACTGCTCGAGAAGGCGTAACACTGAAGTATCCTTTGTTACAAACCAAGGAGATTTTGCCACATCTAATACTTTTTGCCCCTCCTCCAACAAGATCAAATCGCGCAACTGAGCGATCGCAACGATATTGTGAGGTACTCGATGAAAAACCGGGATCATAGGCACTTGATGCACACTCAAAAAATGGCGCACATCTGACAAGGTATAGTAAGAGGGAATCATATAGATAGCATCTAGTGGCATCATTAGCTGCTCTGCCGTCAAGGCTTTCAAAAGAAAAATCTGACTTACAGCTTCATTAAACTCGCGAGACCCCTCTCCCCTTTCTTCAAAAGCGAGGCGCACCTCTTCCCGCGAAAGAAATAATGGGACCTCTTTGCCTACTGCTTTATGAATCCAGTTAGAGATTGCTTCAAATGTCCAAATGATAGGTCTAAGCAACTTGGCTAAAAAAATCATCAACGGCACACAAGTCAGCGCCGCTTGCTCTGGATGTCTGCGCGCAGCAAACATCGGAGACAATTCTCCAAAAATGACAACCAATAGCACTTGCGTCAATGGAGCTAAATCGGGATTCAACCCCATCGATTCATAAAAACGTCGAGAACACTCCGACCCAATGACAAGAGAGCTCGTAATCCCAATGAGCGTTGTTCCGAAAAGCCGAGAAGGATGCTGCAGCAGATAATCCAACCATAAGGCCCGTTTTTTGCCAATGCTGACATAATACTGCAACCGCACTTTGCTAAACGAGACACAGGCCATCTCAAAAAACGCAAATAACCCCTGAGATGCGATGGCCAGGAGCGTAAAAAACAGCAAAGTCCAACTCATCTCTTTAACCGCCTGACATATACTCGCTTCACTCGATTAGGGTCCGCAGCCAACACATAAAAGAGAAAATCATCTGTCGCGTACTTCGTTCCGGTGGCAGGAATATCGCCTAATTGTTCAATGAGCCACCCCCCTAAAGTCACAATTCCCTCTTTTGTTTGCAATGGGACGCCAAACACCTCCTTAAATTCACTCAGCTCAAATTTGCCACTCGCAATAATCACATCTTCACTAGAACGGGTGAATAAACTTTGCGCATCGCGCCGATCGGCAATCTCTCCAACCACTCCTTCAATCAGATCTTCTTGCGTAATCAGACCCGAAATAGAACCATACTCATCTACAACGATCGCCATATTTTCGCCCCGCTCTCGCAAGTTGCGCAAAAGCGTCCACGAATTCATCGATTCAGGGATAAAATAGGGCCTTTTCAAAATTGCTAGCAGATCTTCTCCCTGCCGCACATGCTCTTTGTGAAAAAAATATTGCCTAGCAGATAAAATACCTTTGAGATTTTCTAGTGAGCCATTACATACCGGCAACCGAGTCGTCTCAAGATCTACAAATTGGTGCACCAACTCTGCAATCGGATCTTGGATATCATAAAATACAATCTCCTCTCGGGGCCGCATATGCTCTCTCACAACAGATAATTGCAAATCAAGCGCCCCTCCCATAAGCTCCGATTCAATCGGCAACAAAACCCCTCCCTCCTGGGAAGTTTTTAAAACGTGTCGCAGCTCTTCAGGAGAAACCTCACTCTCCTCTTTTAAAAATGGGAAAAACAGCCTAGAGATGAAATTGGTCGCTTGCGTCAAAGGTTGCCGAATCGGGCGCAAAGCCCATGTCACAGCATAAATCAATGGAGCAACCCGATCAGATACCGCTACGTGATAGGGCAAAGCAAAAGATTTGGGTAAAAGTTCGCCAAACAATAAGGTGATCACTAAAGGCACCGCCACTTTTAAGGCCCATCCCGGAAATGGATCAAAAATTGTAGAGGTGAAATTTTGGACCAATACATTGGCTAACACATTGAGCATCAATATTGTCACCAAAACATCTCGCGGCTTTTCCATCATTTGAGCAATGAGGCGACGTCTGGCATTGATACTTGTGCGATATGTTTTGATAGTCAAGGGGGACAAAGAAAAAAGCGACGTCTCTGATCCCGATAAAAGGGCGGATAGAGCAATAGCCAAAACGAGCAGGAAAATCATCAAACGCTTATCGAAGTTTACTTCTTGAAGTGTACCTTAAGGAACCCCTCGGGGACAACGCCTAAATC
>JAKAFF010000074.1 GCA_021818045.1 bacterium | reverse complement strand
GATCGCCAAACCCTACCTCTGTCGATTTACGGATTAGGTCAGCGCCCAAGTTCGACGTCATGATAATAATGGTGTTGCGAAAATCGATTTTGCGGCCCACCGAGTCGGTTAAACGCCCCTCTTCTAGAATCTGGAGTAAAAGATTCATCACGTCGGGATGCGCTTTTTCAACTTCGTCAAAGAGGATGACGGAATAGGGGCGTCTACGCACTTGCTCAGTGAGTTGGCCCCCCTCTTCGTACCCCACGTAGCCGGGAGGGGATCCTGTCATGCGGCTGATCGCAAATTTCTCCATGTACTCAGACATGTCGACTTGGATGAGCGCATCTTCGCCGCCAAACATATGGATGGCGAGTTGGCGCGCCAAATGTGTTTTGCCAACACCTGTTGGGCCCAAAAAGAGGAACGCTCCAATGGGGCGGTTGGGATCTTTAATGTCTGCGCGGCTGCGGCGAATGGCCCGACAAACTGTGCGCAGCGCATCGTCTTGGCCAATAATTTTTTTCTGTAAAGTCTCTTCCATTTTGAGCACTTTTTCGGTCTCCCCTTCGGTAAGACGCGTCACGGGAATGCCCGTTTGCCTTGCGACGATATGTGCAATGTCTTCTTCATCGACGATCGGCTTATGCTCATCTTTATGCGCCTCCCACTCTGCGCGCGCTTTTTGCAGAGATTCGCGTAAAGTTTTTTCATTGTCGCGCAGCTTGGCAGCTTTTTCATACTCTTGCTTGCTGATCGACTCTTCTTTGGCGACACGCGCCTCTTCGATTTGCTTTTCAAGCTCACTTAAATTGGCGGGCTGATGCAACATGCCGATGCGCGCTTTGGCTCCAGCTTCATCGAGTAAGTCGATCGCTTTGTCTGGTAAAAAACGCCCAGAAATATAGCGCTCTGATTGGTAGACGGCTGCCTTGACGGCGGCATCCGTGTAGATGCACTTGTGGTGCTCTTCGTATTTGGCCTTGAGTCCGTTGAGGATCAAAATGCTCTCTTCAACAGAGGGCGGCTGGACAATAATCTTTTGGAATCTGCGCTCTAAAGCGGGATCTTTTTCGATGTGTTTGCGATATTCATCTAGCGTCGTGGCTCCAATACATTGGATCTCTCCTCGAGAAAGCGCGGGTTTTAAAATGTTAGAGGCGTCAATGGCCCCTTCAGCAGCTCCCGCTCCGACGATTGTATGGATCTCGTCGATGAATAAAAGGACGTTGCCGTTTTTCTTGATTTCATCCATGACGGCTTTGATCCGCTCTTCAAATTGCCCTCTATATTTGGTGCCGGCAATCATCAATGTCAGATCGAGGGAAATGAGCTTCTTTTTGCGCAAATTGTCGGGCACTTCGCCTCGGACGATGGCGTGGGCTAGCCCTTCCACAATGGCTGTCTTGCCAACGCCTGCTTCCCCAATCAAAACGGGGTTGTTTTTGCGCCGACGGCAAAGAATCAAAATCAGCCTCTCCACCTCGTCTCTACGTCCAATGACCGGATCCATTTTGGATTCGCGGCACATCTCGGTTAAATCGTGCCCATAGGCCCTAAGCGCTGGCATCTTGTCATTAATGGGCGGCGCACTGCCGGTCGGTTCTCGAGGAGCCCCTTGTTGCCGAGAGGAAGCAGAGGGGGGGGATGGGGGAGTGGCGCCCATCGGAGGGAGTTGCAAATTAAACGTCTCCAGCTCCTTGAGTACATCTTTGCGCACCTCTTTCAAATTGGCATTTAAGTTTTCGAGTACCTGCGCCGCCACGCCGTCGGTTTGGCGCAAAAGGGCGAGCAAAAGATGCTCTGTGCCAACATAATTATGGTTGAGATTGGCTGCTTCTTCATTGGCAAATTCAAAGACCTTTTTCACTTTGCCGGTGAGCGCTGGATCTCCATATACTTGGATCTCAGGACCAAAACCTACGATCCGCTCGACCTCCGCGCGCACACTATCATAGTCCAAGTTCATGTTGCGCAGCACGTTGACTGCGATTCCTTGGCCCAATTTGAGCAGGCCCAAAAGAACGTGCTCAGTGCCCAAATAATTGTGGTTCAGCCGCTGCGCCTCTTTTTTGGCGAGTTTGATAACTTGCTTTGCGCGATTGGTGAATTTATCAAACATGAAGATCCCCTTTTCTCTATTCTACTAGTTTCGGGGTTTTTCCTCGACTCCCCGACCCAGATACTGATACCATAGAGAGTGCCTTCAAAATGAGCTTCTGTCGATTTTTGGGATTATTTTGGCCGATTTTTGATTCTTTTTGCAGGGGTGGTATCAACATGCGTATACTACCCCTACAAAAAGAATCAAAAATCGGCCAAAATAATCCCAAAAATCGACGAAGCCTCAATCTGAAGGCACCCTCTTAAAGAACTTCTAATAAGGACAAACTATTTCTTTGGAAAGAGAAAAATTTTTATGCTGCGTGTTTTAGATACGGGTCTCGCATCTGCCGAACAAAATATGTGTTTGGATGAAGAGTTATTAAACGCGCTTGAAGTGCCGACCCTCCATCTTTATCAATGGGCCACCCCTTCCGCAACTTTTGGCCATTTTATTGAGCCCGAAAAACATCTCGATCTAAATCAAGCCTCTCGTTGGAACCTGAGTTTGGCGCGCCGTCCGACAGGTGGCGGGATCGTGTTTCACATTTGGGATCTGGCCTTTTCTTTTCTTTTGCCATCCACGCACCCAGCTTTTTCTTTAAATACTTTAGAAAATTATCAATTTGTCAATCAGGTGGTACTAGAGGTCATGCAAACTCTTTTTGCTTTGCCAGAAAAAGTAGAGCTGATTTTGCAAAATAGCCCTGAGATGGGGAGCGATTGCCGCCATTTTTGCATGGCAAGACCCACCCAGTACGATGTGGTGTATCAAGGGATGAAAATTGCAGGGGCGGCGCAAAGGAAAAAAAAGCAAGGATACCTGCACCAAGGGACCATCTCTTTAGCGCGCCCCAATCTATCTTTGCTAAGCGATGTGCTCCTTTCTAAAGAAGCGGTTTTAGAAGCGATGCAAAGCTACGCATTTGCCCCTTTAGAAAAAGTGGACGCAACGACGCGCTCAAAAATCGAAAAACTCCTTGCTCACAAACTCTTACAGGCCCTAAAATCTTAAGCCATGACCAAACAAAAGCTGCGCACTGCCATCACTCCTACGCGCGAAGAGAATTATCCCGAATGGTACCAAGCTGTCGTGAAGGCAGCCGACTTGGCCGAGCACTCTGCTGTGCGCGGGTGTCTGGTCATCAAATCTTGGGGCTATGCAATTTGGGAAAATATTCAAAGAATTTTGGACGGGCAGTTTAAGGCAACAGGCCATCAAAACGCCTACTTCCCTCTCTTTATCCCCTTGAGTTACTTGGAAAAAGAGGCGCAGCACGTGGAAGGGTTTGCCAAAGAGTGCGCGATTGTAACGCATCACCGCCTAGAGAAGGGGACGGATGGCAAACTCGTGCCAGCAGGAGAGTTAGAAGAGCCGCTGATCGTGCGCCCCACCTCGGAAATGATCATTGGCCACACTTTTGCAAAATGGGTTGAATCGTACCGCGATCTGCCTCTTCTCATCAATCAGTGGGCCAACGTCGTGCGCTGGGAAATGCGCACCCGCATGTTTTTGCGCACAGCTGAATTTTTATGGCAAGAGGGACACACCGTCCATGCAAGCAAGGAAGAGGCGATGGTGGAGACGCGGCGCATGCTCGACTTATATGCCGCATTTTGCCGCGAATACCTCGCTTTGCCTGTCATTCGAGGAGAAAAAACGGACTCGGAGCGCTTCCCGGGGGCCGTCAACACCTATACAATTGAGGCGATGACCCAAGATCGCAAGGCGCTGCAATCGGGAACTTCTCACTTTTTGGGGCAAAATTTTTCCAAATCTTGCGAGATTGTGTTTCGCAATGTGGAGGGGAATCAGGAGTATGGCTGGACCACCTCGTGGGGGCTCACGACGCGTCTCATCGGAGCATTGATCATGGCCCACAGCGACGACGATGGCCTCGTCCTTCCGCCGAAAATCGCATCGGCGCACATCGTCCTCATCCCCATCATTCACAACGAAGAGAGCCGCTCGCAAATCTTGCAATACTGCGATGCTTTAGCGCAGCGGCTACAAAAAGTGCATTACGATCACCAACCCCTTCGCGTCATTGTCGATCGACGCGATATGCGGGGCGGGGAGAAAACGTGGCACTGGATCAAAAAGGGGATTCCACTTCGCATTGAAGTGGGCATGCGCGAAATGCAGGCGGGGCAACTCAACGTCTATCGCCGCGATAAAGCGCATCGAGAGGCCACGCCCTTCGTGGAAGAAGAGGTTTGTAACCTCCTCGATCAAATGCAGGTCCATTTACTTGAAAAAGCAACCCAGTTCCGAGACATGCACACTGTGGTCATCGACAATAAAGAAGAATTCTACCGCTTTTTTACATCTAAAGGCGATGAGATCCATGGTGGATTTGCCCTTTGCCATTGGAACGAAGATCCAGCAGTCGAAGCGAAAGTAAAAGAAGATCTCAATGTGACCATCCGCTGCATTCCTCTAGACGTGCAAGCGCAGCCAGGAAAGTGCATTTTTACGGGGCAACCTAGTCGACAGCGCGTCATTTTTGCCAAGGCCTATTGATCCTAACCCTAACGTTTGATACGATGGTCTATCTTTTCTTAAGAGAGTGCCATGCTCGAATTTTTTCGTACCTACCAGCGCTATTTTTTCTTTGTTGTAACTATTGTAGTCATCACCTCGTTTACCTTTTTCGGTACCTATAGCACCTTTAGCTCTCAGGGAGTCGAAGAGAACAATCGAGTTGTAGGACATGCGATAGACGGATCGGATATCCGGCTCTCCGACGTGCAAAAGCTGTCTCGATTTCTCTATGCCGATCGAGAAGACATGATGCAGGGGAGGGGAGTTTATCCCAATTTTTGCAATGATGGGGTCATTCGCCACGACTTGATCGAATCTGGGCTGGCTGATCTACTCGTGCGTCAATATTTTGACGTGCTCAAGGCAGATCTTGCTGTTCGCTTAGACAAGGCCAAGCGGTTTCGCCCCTATGTACACCCTGATGCCCCCTCTATCAGTGCGCAAACCATTTGGGACCGTTTAACGCCTCAGATGGGTGTTGAATTAAAGGCTTTGCAAGCGGCTAAAGAGCCGAGCGTGGAGACGTTTTCTCACCTATCCCAACTCTATCAACTGCAAAGCCGCTTGCATCCAGAGATGCTACGCCGGGTTTTGTTTTACCAAATCCAACAACACCCCTGGCTATCTAGCGACAGACTCGCTCACGAAGATTTGGCGCTTTTTGGCTTTCATTCTATCACCGATTGGTTCGGCCGCCACTTTGTCGATCTCGTCTCTGAATTGATCCTCAATGCCGCTGCAAAGGCAGAAGAAAAGGGCTATTTTGTCAGTGTGGAGGAGGCCAAAGGGGACCTCATTCGCCATTTTGCAGACACTATGGAAAAGATGGTGGATCCAAAGGACACACCTGAGCTGAAGTTCTCGCAGCATTTGAAGGTGCTTGGATTTGATGAAAACTCTGCTGCGGAAATTTGGCGCAAAGTCCTCCTTTTTCGCGCCTATTTCAACGATATCGGAGCCTCCGCATTTGTGGATCGCCTCTCTTACCAAGACTTTGCGCAATATGCAGCAGAAACGGCTGTTGTGCAGCAGTTTTCTTGGCCCATTCGGCTTAGCAGTGCGCGGGATCTCGCAGAATTTGAATTTTACGTAAAATCGATCAGTGCTCAATCGGAAAAAGGATTGCCAACAGAGCTTCTTTCGATCGCAGAGATCGAAAAAAAGGTCCCTCAATTAGTGCAAACAACCTATCGTGCGCAAGTGGCTCAAGTGGCCAAAAGCGAACTTGCATTGCGTCCCACTTTGAAAGAGGTGTGGCAATGGGAGACCTCTGATGCGCACTGGGATCATTTGCGCAAAGAGTTTTCTCTTCCCGAATTGGCAGCGCCGCAGATGCGCTTTCAAGCGCTTGAGCGATTAGACCCGAAGGTGCGCTCTCAAGTCGATGCATTCGCCCGCTTACAGTTAGTCGATGAAAACCCCTCTTGGATTGAAGAGGCGCTAACGGCTGCCCCCATGAAGGAAAAGACGTGGGTAGTAACGGGTCGCGATGCACCTGATTTAAAAGAGGCGAACGTCTATTTTCGAGTCGAAGGGATGCAGCCACTAGATGAAAAGCACATCCTTTCATTTGACAAGGCAAGGAGCATCCTATCGCGCCTCGTCCCTGCAGTTGAAGGGGATTGTCCCAAAGAGAAAAACCCGTTTTTTGGCAAGAGTAAAGAGGTTTTAGCTGCCTTGCAAAAAGATCGTGCATCTTTGCGCTGGGTCCAAACGGGCGCAAATCCCATTTTGGATCAATTCAAGTTAATCAAAGCAGAAAAAACAGTTCCCCGAACAGCACAGGAGAGTTGGATGAAAGAGCAAGCCTTCAACATGGCAAGTGATTTATGGTCTCCCATACACGTTGCTGAAAATGGTGAAATCCTGTTTTTTTACATGCAAGAAAAAACAGCAAGTCCTGTCTCTTCAATCTTAGAGCAGGTCAATTTTGGCAAAGAGATATTGGCGATGGACGCCAAGCGCTTTGCGATGGAAAAGCTTTTGCTAGACATTAAAGAAAAACAAGCCATTGTGATCCCCGTACAACAGGAGGGCGAAGAATGAGTTTTTTTGAAGAAGATCTCCCAGCACTCTCGCCAGTGCAATTTTTTGGTTTGACGGCAGACTGTCAATTTATTAGAGGGGCGCTCAAACCGGAGCCTGCTTATTTACTCCCTGCGACATCTGACCTATTGAATGAGGAGCATTTTGCAGATGTTTATGCTGCTTGGAATTTCGAGAAGCTC
>JAKAFF010000073.1 GCA_021818045.1 bacterium | reverse complement strand
CATTTACTAACAATATTCTACTCTCATCAATATCTATAGATTTATTATAGGTAAAGGCTAATGCCAACATCCACACCTCATCCATCATCTGGGCTCCATCACCAAATGGTTGCAACCCATATTGTTGTTTTAACTGTACAATTGCTTTCGCCATGATTTCATTAACAATACGCTCTTTTTGAGATATTCTGTATGAAGGCCCAAATTCAGAACAACCACATGTCACGCATAGTAATATCCAAACAATCACACGTCTACATTTTACGATACCAAATAATCCCTGAACCAATTTCCTCGTCCTTGAGATTAAATTATGTTGGAAAATCATATTCTCCTTGGTGCGCTATATAGTCCTGTAAGCGCTCGTTGATAATCTGCAGAAAAGTGGGACTTTGAAAATCATGATCTATGCCGATGGCGTCAGGGTGAGGGTCAAGCAGAATTAATTCTTGATGTCGCTCTTGGGCTATTTTCATGCCTTGTGATTGAACTACGTCATCTGTGTCAAAAAAACCAGCAAAAACCAGCTCTCCCATGGGCACAATATCTCTTTTACTAGCGTAATTGAAAGACGCAAAACAGAGTTCATCAGGAACCATTGCCGCGGGAGCAATTGCAAGCACTATGATGCGATCGCGAATTTCTTGAGGTAGCCCAGACAATGCGTTCTTCACGTGTATAGCCCCCTGGCTGTGACAGATTTGAAAGTAGCGCGCTTTCGGATTATTCCTGTTTGACTCATGGAAGGCAACCCAATTATCACGCAACTCTTGCGCAGTGTTGGGCGATATGCCTAGATAATTCACAAACACTTCTGCAAGACCTGCCACTGCGCCATGGGAGTTATTGTACACCCAATCGATGCTTTGTCCCGGGGCAAATTGCCCAACGTAATTTGCGTGATCCACAGCGTTGTTTAAAGGGGTGTTGATACCATTGATGCCGCCGATACAGCAGGACGATGACCGTTTGCCAGCTGTTGTGAAAAGATGCGTTTTTTGCAATTCAGGCGCAGGTATTTCTGCAATCACTTCTGGGGCAAGTATTTGACGGCCCAACGTTTCGAATAGGTTGCGCAACAAGCCGCTACCTGGCTGGGGAGGGATAGGTTGATACTCGTTATGAGGGTTGAGAGATGGTGTGGGAGCTTTTGCGGCATCGGGTCTTGTTCCATTCAGAAAATGAGTGAAAAATTCCTCCTGTTTAGCTTTTTGCAAAAATTGCCAATAGGCGTAATGCTGACCATCTAGCATCACTCCATTGTCCAGAAAGACCGGCAGATCTCGCGGAGGTGGTGCGGCCAGGGGAAGCGGGGGAGGCGCTATTGGCATAGGCTCAGGGGCCGGTGGCGCTGTTGTGGCTTGCACCGGTTTATCCTCTTGCGCACTTGCTTGTGCCCCGCTTATGGCAGCACCACCTACAGCTGTCACTGCAGGAGCGCTTGCGCCACCTGTGGTTATAACCACAAGGGCAACCGTAACTATAACGGCTACAGCAATCGCTGTGATGATAATGGCTTTTTTGTGTTTGTGCCAAAATTTGTGAAGCCCGGCAGGCTCTATACGCCCATCGCGAAAGCGACAATAAAGCCCCTTATCAGTTGCAAATAGAAGATCCACTTCTCGATGGTTCATCGAAAGCGCCGATAGGTTCCGCAAGAGATTGGAAAGACGAGAAAACGTCTGTTCACTATCGACCTCTTGAGAAAAAATCAGGCGCATCACGCGATCTTGGATGCTGTCGTATACAAGCCGCGCATCCTCTACGGTCATTTGTCGCCCTCTCCAAGAAGATGAGATCGTGTCAAAAAGTTGCGATAAAAACTCCCCATTCGATGCATCTGTATCAAGCTCAATAGACATAAACTCCCTCCTGTGAGGGAGCAAAGCTAATACAAAACCAACTATTCTGTTAAGAGATTTTTTTAACTCTTTTTTGCGATCGATGTAAAGCCGCTTTACATAACTGAGAAAAGGGTGTTAGCATGGTGCTCTTATGTCTGCAGTCATTGTAATTCCTGCCCGAATGGCCTCCACCCGCTTTCCCAACAAGCCTTTAGCGATGATAGCAGGACACACCATGATTGAACGCGTGTGGAGACTTGGCAAATCAACCGGCATCGAAACCGTGATCGCGACAGATGACGCAAGGTTGCAGGCGTTTGCACAGCATCTAGGAGCAAACGTCGTGATGACCTCATCTCATTGCTTGACCGGCACCGACAGAGTCGCTGAAGCATCTTACGCTTTAGACCAGCACTCGATCTTCTTCAGTTTACAAGCAGACGCCGTGTTAACGCCCCCCTGGGTCATCCAAGAAGTGCTCCAAGCCATGATCAAAGACCCAGCGATTGCAATCGCCACCCCCGCTGTCGAACTCACAGGCGAAGCGCTGCAGCAATTTATCGCAGATAAACAATCTGGAAGTTCGACGGGCACTACGGTTGTTTTCGACCTCCAAAGCAACGCTCTCTATTTTTCTAAAGCGCTACTCCCTTTTTGTCGAAAAGCTGCGCCTATTTTCCGCCACATCGGATTATATGCTTATCGCAAAGACATTTTGCAACGCTTGACCCACCTTCCAGAAAGTCCTCTTGAAAAAGCAGAAAAGTTAGAGCAATTAAGAGCTCTTGAAAACGGCATTCCCATCCGGGTGGTTCTAGTAGATTATCGAGGAAGGACACACGGCTCGGTCGATCGACCGGAAGATGTAGCATTCGTTGAAAAGATCATCGCCAAAGAGGGGGAGCTCATTTTGTGAAATTGATTTTGGTGCGCCATGGCAATACATTTGAGACTGGAGAAGAGGCCAAACAAGTGGGATCTCGCACCGATCTTCCCTTAACAGCCACTGGCAAAAAGCAGGCAAGGCAAATGGGCGATTACCTCCTCTCCCATAACCTCCTTCCCACAGCTATCTTCACAGGGCCCCTTGTTCGACAAACCGAATCGGCCCAAATCATAGCTCAACAATTATCTATTCCTACGGTCCTACAAGAACCTGCCCTAACAGAAATCGACTACGGCCTTTGGGAAGGCCTTTCGAGCGCCGCCATCTCTTCTCGCTGGCCCACTGAGCATGCCAACTGGACCCATGCGGGAATCTGGCCAAGCCACATTTTCGAAGGATCGGAAGAAAAACATCTCGCAAACATCAAGCGCTGGCTGACGCAACTAAGATGCACCTATGAACCCCAAGACATCCTTTTAGCCATCTCGAGTAACGGCATCATGCGCTATTTTTGCAACCAACGAATGGATTTTGCCTCTTGCAACAAGACAGAGCAGCTCAAAGTAAAAACAGGCCATTTTTGCATCCTTGAACTAACGCAAGAGTACCTACATACACACCTTTGGAATCAAAACCCTGCATCAACACCATCCCAAGTCTGACCCCATCTAACATCGCGAGCTTTGCGGTACAGCGGTTTTTCTTTTTTGAACACCACCCTCTCTTCCAATTTTCCATCTGCAGCACACAACGACAAACGAACAGAGCCTTTTTGTATTTCTGGGGGGCGAATGATCCGGGCATGGGCACAAGCTACAGGCGTTTTAGCCGCGATTAAATAGGAAAACTTTTCATCTTCATATCCCAAAGTGCCCCCCTTCAACAATCGGTGTAAACGGGAACGCTCTACGCGAGCTGCAAAATGGCACCAGTCGTGACCTTCTATAGGACACGCCTTATGATGTGGGCAAGGAGCAATGAGATATGCCTGCTGTCGCAATAGCTGCTCTCGCAATGCACGAATCAAGCGAAACCCTTTAGGCGTACCGGGCTCGATTAAAATCAATAACGGATATGTTTGCCAACACCGCTCTATCAGCAAATGGGGATCTGTCACCTCATTGAGGACGTAAGAAAGGATCGCCGCATCTGCTGGAGGCAAAGCCTCGGACAAAGGTTGCGCGATCCATCGCGCTTCTCGCAAAGCTAGATGTGAAGAAGAAGCTGCCAATTTACGTCCCAATGCAACTGCATCTGGGCTCTTTTCTACCAACGTCACTTTTTCAATAGATGGAAAGACCTGTGTCGCTGCCCAAGAAGCGGTACCAGGACCTGCCCCCAAATCGGCAAGAGAGGTGAAAGCTGGCGCATTTTCTAACACTTTATGAACTGCCGCGTAGGTGGCGGGCATGCGGCAACCCAGATATGCAAGGCGTTTGGTCTCATCGCTAAAGGGAGAGCTTTTCCCTTCGCGATAATCTTGAGTCAAAGCAACTCTTGCCTGATTTAACACTCGAGAATGTTGAGCCATCTGATCAATGGCACACTGAAGCTCTTCCGGTAATTGCACTAGTGCCTTTTATACACAAATGAGTTCAAAAGTTGGTTTTTGGCAACGCGAAAGCTGGCGGAATTCGCCTATCGTAAGTGACCCTATATTTTTAATATTGGGTCACTTACGATAGGTAAATTGCGCCGCTTTGGCGCAGCCGAAAATCCAACTTTTGAACTCATTTGCGTATAAGACCCACCTGCGCTGTTAATCCAGGCTTCAAAAAGGCGTCTGCATTTTCCACCGCAATGCGGATAGGGATCACCACATTTTCAGCAGAAAAAGCGAGCTGCTGTATTTTAGCAACCGTCGCAGGCGCGATCCACACCACCTTGCCGACGAATTCTTGATTCGGGTAGGCAGAAAGATGAACACGAGCGGCAGCCCCCACCTGCACATGGGCCAAATCCTTTTCGGAAATAGCCGCTTCGATCCAAGTTCTTTTGGGATCTGAAAGCAAATATACAGTCTCGCCGAACGCAACAACGGACCCCAAATTTTTGGCCCGTTTTAACACAACGCCATCAAACGGCGCCACCAATTGAGCCTTGCGCATCTGCAACTCTAATTCAGCCGTGGAGGCCTGCGCATTCGAGAGATTCGACACCGCCAAATCGGATCGTTCCTGTGATTCCTCCATCAGGGCCAGCTGTTTTTTTACCCTCTCTTCGGAACCAACTCCTGTTTCCAGTTCGGTAGTGGCTGTGAGATAATTTTCTAACGCTCTTCCAAAACGCTCTTTTTCCAATTCTACCTGTTCTGCGAAAGAAGCAAGGGCGCATCTTGCCTGCTGCAATTTAGCTGTGAGTAAATCCTTATCCAAAGAGAGAAGAGGCTGTCCTTTTTGTACAATTTCGCCCTCCTGCGGCCCCATTTCAGTAATCCGACCCGAAACATCTGCGCAAATGGGTGCAGAAAATGATTCAACATGGGCATCTGCAATCCAAAAGTAAGGGCGCACCATTCGATACCAATATCCAAAACCCACCGCAAGAATTGCGACTACAAACAACAAAGCGACTCGGAAGTTAAAAATGCGATCCCAATGGACCTGAATGACAATTTTACGATTTTCTGGCGCTACCATGATCTATTTTTTCCACAAGTGTTGCAAGAGCCGGTTCCAACTGAGCGCAGCTCTCTAGAAGAGAATCTGTATCCAGGGCTGTTTGATAAATCTCTTCGGACAAATCATTGAGCGGCGAGTGAACCGCCTCTTGGTTTTGCATCCAATGAGAGAGATCTTCCATCCAATGAGACATGCTTTAGAGAGCCCCCTCTGAAGGTTTTTTTGATTCTTTCACTCATTTTTCAAAGTGTAGTAATAAATCACAACAGCAAAAAAGCAAGAAGCGGATGCGATGAAGAAAGGAAAACCCAAAGAGACGTGAAAGGCAAGGCCACCAATCGATGGGGCCAAAGTCATGGCCAGCGACTGAACAGCCTGACTCATCCCCAAGATTTTACCCTGCATATTTGCCGGCACTGCATTAGAGATCAAGCCATTGCAAATAGGCCACGCGACAGCTCCCAAAACCACACAGGCTGATAAAATTGAAACAACCCAAGAGGCGTGATGGGGGAAAGTAATCAGACTGCAAAAAAGTGTAAAACCAAGCAAACTCGCCTCCAAAATATGCATCGACTTAAAGTGATGCACCAAATGTCGATTCAAATATCCGGAACCCACCGCCCAACACACCCCCAGCAAAACGGCCATATTTCCGATGTTTGACGTAGTAAATTGGAATTTTTGCACAGCCAAGACAGTGCTAAACTGAAACAAAATAGTCCATGAAATCAAAAAGAGAAAATAGATGAGATACACCTTTTTGATTTTGCCTGTTCGCAACGCCTCTTTGGCATAGGTAAAGGATTTGAATAGATCAAACCTTGCCTCAGGATGAACGTGAGAGGTCTCCTCAAAACCCCACCAGACAAATAGGAGATTCAGGAAAGTGATTCCAGCTGCAATCCACAGGGGAAAACTTGCAGAAAAAGCGGAATAGATCATCCGATCGGACAGTTGTCCCCCGAAATAAGCACCGATGACAAACGCCAATCCCGCGGCCATGGAAAGATAGCCGAAGTTTTTCAACTTCGATTTTTCACTTTCGCTCAGATCGCTAATGGAGCTTAAGCACACAGATGTGCTACTTGCAAAAATTCCAGTGACAAAGCGTGAAAGGCAAAGAAAGACAAGCTGGTTTGTGCGCATGCTCCAAGCGCTAAGCAAAAGACCGCAAAAGGTAAAAAATACACCGAGGCGCAGCGCACTTTTTCTGCCGTGTCGATCCGCATATTCTCCCATCACAGGCGCTCCCAAAAACTGCCCCAATGAAAACGCCGCCAAAAAAAGGCCAAAAATCGCAGAGCGGGTGGCATCGGACACCTCTGGGGAGAAAAGGACGTTTTTAGGATCGAGAAAATAGGGGGCAAAGATGGGAAACACGATCGCCCAACTCAAAGTATCGACAAAAAAGGTGAAATAGACAGAAAAAAAAGTCAGTGTCTTTTTCTTCATGGCGAAAGAGCCCACCGAATGGGCGATTTACCCACTTTTTTCAAAAATTCATTGGTCTTAGAGAAATGGCGGCACCCAAAAAAACCCGAATAGGCAGAAAGGGGGGATGGATGGGGGGCTGTCAAAACGAGATGATGCTTCGCGTGGCTACCAAAATGCTGGAACTTTTCAAATGCAGACTTGCCCCAAAGAAGAAAAACCAACGGATCTTTGCGCTCACAAAGAATTTGTATAATCCGATCCGTGAACACTTCCCATCCCATCCCATGATGCGATTTAGGCTCATTGGCTCTAACGGTTAAAGTCGCATTTGAAAAGTT
>JAKAFF010000072.1 GCA_021818045.1 bacterium | reverse complement strand
TCAACAGCGCCGGAAACGGCTTAATCGGGGGGCTCGATTCTGGCACTAGCCGTGACTACGCAGCGCTCGTCTACCGATCTGGATCCACAATCGAGATTTCTCCCCTTCCATCCGTTAGTGGATTCGAGGGCATTACAAGCGTTGCTACATTTCTGCCGCTCCTTTCTCATATCCCTACGGCCGGCCTTACAGGCAATAACTTGGCGCTCGCCAATTACCTCAACACCTATTCTCCAAATACAGCTCTCTATTTCGTCCCCTCCGAACTCACTGGAACACTGCCCCAAGCTCTTGAAAGCGCAGCCCCAACTCGTCATGCCTTTGATCTGTTTATATCGGACAACAATCTGTTTGCCCTAAGCAACAGCTTCACACAACACGCTCAAGATATGCGCCACTACTGGTTATTTCAAGAGTCTTGGTGTGAGAGAATGGAAAACAACCTGACAGACTTTGAAGAAAAGCAAGCGCCTAGCTGTTCGTGCGAATTAACTCGAAGACCTTACCAACTTTGGCTGAGCACAATGGGGATGTCGTCCAGCCAAAAGGCACAACACCAAACTTCCACCTTCCAACCCTGGTCTGCAGGCTGCATTCTCGGTTTTGACGCCCACTCCTCCCCCAACAACACTTATGGCCTCGGCGTTGCCTACGCCTATACATACGACCATCAAAAACAACATGCCGGACATAGCCGCATCCAGCAAGAGTACCTCTTTCTCTACGGTATATGGGATAACAAACGCTTCTATGGCGATGTAGCTCTGTGGGGAGGATTATTCCAAATTAACAACTCTCGAAAGATCGAGATGACTAGCTTCCATTTCACGACTACTTCACACCCTAAAGGATGGCAGCTGGCTCCACATACAGAGATCGGCTATCGCAACAACTACAACATCACCACGTTCGAACCTTTCGTAATGTTTGACTGGGTGAATAATTGGCAAGGACATTACCAAGAACACGGCAGCAGCCCCTTTAATTTCGGACAAAAATCCTGCTATTCCTCTTTTTTGCGTTCAGAAGTGGGTCTCAGATGCTATGAAACTATCGAATTTTCCTCATGGCGTCTCGTCTTGCAAGAAAAAGGCTCCTATGTGAACAGAAAACCTTTTCGCCTGGGAGATGTGACAGCATATTTGATCAGCACGCCAGGTTTTTTCACCGTAGAAACCTTGACCACACCCCAAAATTTAGGTGTCGCTGCAGCTGAAATCCTTTTTGAACCCAATAAGCCTTGTCGCCCTTATGGAAGCGTTGCCTACCAGGGAGAATTTGGATCGACTTACCAATCCCACCAATTCCTAGCTCATCTGGGATGGAATTTCTAGCGCTCTACCAGTATCCGTTTGGATGCCCGAAAAATTTCTCGGCATACCGAAACAACCTCAAAAAATAATGCAAAAAATCCAAGTTTCTCTTGCTCAAAAAAATCCCGCTACCTTATAGTTGTAGCCTTTGACGCGGGCGTAGCTCAGTGGTAGAGCATCACGTTGCCAACGTGAGGGTCGAGAGTTCGAACCTCTTCGCCCGCTATCCATAACCGTTCCGGAGTGTAGAGTGTCTCAAGTTACCCACGATCCCGCCACAGACCACCAAGAACTGGCCAATGATAAGGTCCAGATCCATATCCATCGAAAACCTGCTTGCCGCATCGAAATGACGGTCCGGACTCTTCCGGAAATGGGCAATAAAGCCAAACAAAAGGCGATCAAAACAATCGGTAAAGAAGTCTCCATTCCAGGTTTTAGAAAAGGGCGCGCACCCGATGCGATCATCTTAAAAAAATATGCACCAGACGTCGAAAAAGAGCGGCACAAAGCCCTGGCGGACCTCTCCTTCGCCGCTGCCCAAGAGCTCGCCCGCGTCCCTGTGTTAAATCGCAACTCCCCGGTCTCTTTTGACCTCCAAGAAGAGACAGATGCCGGCGCAAAACTGCTGTTCACCTTCGAAACCGAACCATCGGTGCCTACCATCGATCCCAGCCTATTTGAAGCAAAGCCCGTCACAAAAGCAGAAGTCGGCGAGAAACAGATAGATGAGGCCATCCGTCAGATGCGCTTTTTCTATGCCCAATGGAAAGCCATCGAAGAGCGCCCCATCCAAGAGGGCGATTACATCATGATCGATCTCGATACTGTCGAGGGCGAGCAGGTGCAACAGGTATTTCACCATATCCGATTTGAGGTCTCCAAAGAGCGGATGGCAGCCTGGATGCAAAAACTTGTTTTGGGCGCAAAATCAGGCGATCTTTTAGAGGGGATTAGCGAGCCCGACGATACGGCCAGCGAAGAGGAAAAAAAAGAGTTTAAACCTAAACAGGTGCGCCTGAAGATCTGGAAAGTCGAAGAAGCGACGCTCCCCGAATTAAACGACCACTTTGCCACTCAGGTAGGGGCAAGCGACATCGCACAAATGCGCCAATCGATTTTTCAACTTTTGGATCAACAAGCAAGCGACAAAGTCGCCACACAGATGCGCGAGCAGGTCAATGAATTTTTAGCCCGCTTGTACCCCTTCGAATTGCCCCGATCTTTAATTGAGACAGAAAAAAAACACCGCATGACGGAGCGATTGCAAGATGCAAGATTCAAATCGCAATGGGACAAAATGTCCCAAGAAGAGCGAAAATCTGTGGAAGATCAAGTGATTGCCGATGCCAGCGAGGCAGTTCGAGTCTTTTATCTTTCTCGCAACCTCGTCGATCAGCAAAAAATTCCCATCACCCGTTTAGAAGTTCAACAAGAAGCGATCAACCTTTATAGCTCTCATGGGACCCGCCCCGATGCGGCCTCCTTGCCCCAAGAGGCCTATGCCTTGGCTTTGTCCAAAGTGATGCTCGTAAAAGCACAAGACTTTATTCTAAAACATCAAAAAACTTGAAAATAGAGCTCCAGGGCATCTATAAAGTAGAAGTACGAACTGTGAGGTCGCAATGTCTTTAACCCCCTACGTCATCGAAGATACAGGGCGCGGAGAGCGCTCCATGGACATATTTTCCCGCCTTTTGAAGGATCGAATTATCTTTCTAGGAATGGCTATCACTGATGAAGTGGCCAATATCATCGTGGCCCAACTGCTCTTTTTAAAAATGGAAGATCCGAAAAAAGACATCAATTTATACATCAACTCAAATGGCGGCCAAATCACCGCAGGACTTGCAATCTTAGATACCATGCTCTTTTTGGGGTGCGATATCAACACCTACTGCATTGGACAAGCCTCCTCTATGGCAGCTTTGCTCTTAGCCGCGGGGACAAAAGGCAAGCGCTTCGCCCTGCCTCATAGCCGCGTCATGATCCACCAGCCTTATGGCGGCGTCATGGGGACATCTGCAGATATTGAATTGCAGGCCAAAGAAATTTTAGAGCTCAAAAAGATCACCTCGTCTTTGCTCTCCCGCTTTACAGGACAACCTCTTCAACAAATCGTCGAAGACTCTGAACGAGACTTCCACATGGATCCGGAAGCTGCCCTCAAGTATGGAATTGTGGACCATATCGCAAAACCCTCTACTCCAATCGGCGGCCCTTCCCAACCAAGACCCACTGAAATGCAAGCCACCGTATGAGCCATAAAAAACCCCCTAATGAAGTTGCCAGCTGCTCGTTTTGCGGAAGAACAGAAGATATCGTCGAAAAACTCATTTCAGGGCCCAATGCATACATTTGCGATAAATGCGTCGGGCTTTGCGTCGATATTGTGCAAAAAAAAGCGGTTAATTATGAGATGAAGTTGCTCAAGCCCAAAGAGATCAAAGCACATCTCGACGAATATATCATTGGGCAAGAAAATGCGAAAAGGACCATTTCGGTTGCCGTCTACAATCACTATAAAAGGATCCGCTCGCTCGCGAAGCAATCGGAAATCGAATATAGCAAATCCAACGTCATGCTCATTGGACCTACCGGTTCTGGCAAAACGCTGATTGCACGGACGCTTGCCACGATTCTCGACGTCCCCTTCGCTATCTCCGATGCGACCACATTGACGGAAGCGGGTTATGTGGGCGAAGATGTGGAGAACATCATCTTGCGCCTTTTACAAGCCGCAGACTACGATGTCGCTAAAGCCGAGCATGGCATTATTTATGTCGATGAGATCGATAAGATCCGAAAAACCACTTCCAATGTCTCGATCACTCGCGACGTATCAGGAGAGGGAGTGCAGCAAGCTCTACTCAAAATCGTAGAGGGCACTGTTGCAAACGTACCTCCAAAAGGGGGACGCAAGCACCCGAATCAAGAATACATCAAAGTCAATACGCAAAATATCCTCTTTATCGTAGGCGGCGCCTTTGTCCATCTCGATAAGCTCATTGCCAAAAGACTTGGCAAAAGCACCATTGGCTTCGACGCAACTAAAAAAGAGATCGACACTCAAGAGACAAATTATCTTTTATCCAAAGTGGAGCCCGAAGATTTGATCTCCTTTGGCATGATCCCCGAATTTGTAGGCAGATTCAATAGCATTGCCAATTGCAATGAGCTGAGCACGCAAGATTTGGTCGATATCCTCGTGAAACCCAAAAATGCGATCATCAAGCAATACATTCATCTCTTTGCAGAAGAAAATGTGAAACTCACCTTCACAGAAGAGGCTCTACACGCAATGGCCGCTCGAGCCAAAGAGACGGGAACTGGCGCCAGAGCTTTGCGCATGATTGCCGAAAACCTATTGCGCGATCTCATGTTTGAAGTGCCCTCTGATCCCACGATCCAAGAGATTATTGTCGACGCAGATGCGGTGATAGAAAAAACTCCCCCAAGAGTGGTCCGAGATCGGACGGCCTAGAGGGGGAGGAAGGAACTGGTAACACACCCTCTATTACAGGTGGGTGTGCAAAACTGGTTGCGACTCTACTGCCGCTTGTTGCGGTACGATCGGCTTGGGGGTCCGATTGCGGTGCTTCGGAAAGGTCAATCCCGCTGCCATCGCAGAAAATTCGCGTAATTTACCCAAAATTTGGTCTAAAAGGCCGCTGGCTCTCCACGCTTTATACCAACGATGGGCCGCAGATTTTGAAGAAAATGTAGCCTCTTTTGGCAATGAATCCCATTTACCTCCAGACACAAGTACAAACAAAATTGCATTGACGACGCATCGCCATGGCGTATGGGGTTTGCCTCGTCCCCTTTTTACAGGAACTGGGAAAAGCGGCTCAAGCAAGTGCCATTGCAAATCAGTAAGTGGTTGAAACTGCGACATTTTATACCTCATTAATGGATTTTTATTTTTATATTTTTAGCATCTACTTTGGAAAGGCGCGGCTGGGCGAGCTCCCCCTCTAGTCTTTCTAACTCTTTTGCCGCTTCAATCTTAAATTGCGGATCCTCTGCCATTCTCATAAGCTCGTCTGGATTAATCCCACTCACTTCCGCTAATCGGTCTAATTGCAACTCCACACTTCTTTTCGCATCTAGGGCCACTTTTTTGGCCTCCTCTCTCACTTTGGGATCGGGAGATAGAGCCATTTTTTGCAGGTTCTCCATCAAAAGAGCCGTCTCATTGACCAGCTGCCCTACCCGCACTGGATCCAAATTATTCAGGTTCTCAAAAACCTCTTCTAATAAGTTATTAAACGCAGTCATATTAATAATCCCAATTACCTTGTCCTTTTATTATATCTAATTTTGATTAATAAGTAAATAAAAATTTAAATATAGCACAGAAATGCAAGTATCTGATTATAAGCGAATTATGACTGACGAATCGTCAAGACCCCACCCACTTTAGGGGGGCCCGCCAAGGGGATAGAGCCCAAAAGGGCGCTCGCCAAGGGCTGTGGGGGCAAGATCTGCTGACCTACCATTGCGTCGGGCGCGAGGGAGGAGGTAGCAAAAACAAGGGTATCCGAGGGCCCCCAATTCTCCTCTACCGAGATCCACTCAGCCAACGGGCGGATCCCAAGGGGGGGTTTTGTGCCTCCAGTACCCGGGGAGCTGTATCCCCAGCTTTTAGAGAATATAGGGATGTCACAAGGTCGCCACAGGCCGTATAGGAGAGAAGTCCTAGTCCCGCATCTAAGATCAGGAGGGCCAAATTCATTTTCTCATTGATGGGATCTTCGCAAAGAGCGCGATTGATCTCCTGGAGCAGCTGTTTGCCATTTTGTGCATGGGTCTTTGTGCCTCGGACTATCCCACGCAGCAGGGCGCACCGTGCCATCGAATCAAAGCCGCTTCGAAAAGCGCTTGCCCAAAGAATGACGTATTTGGTTTGCGAAAAGGAGAGAAAGTCTAAATACAGCCCTTCAAATATAGATCCGGTGCGAAGCGCGATGCCGACTTCCAATTCAGGCCAATGAGGAGTGCGGGATGGCAAAAGCCATAAGCGCGTATTTTCAAGCAGTTCAAAAATCTCATCAGAGACCTCTTCTTCCTCTTTTTTGGGTGCATCCAACGTGCGGAAATATTCAGTAATATCGGCGATAAAGTCGATGATATCCGCATATCTTTTCGCAGGATCTATCTGCAAAGCTTTTTCAATAATACGCTTGAGTCCTCGAGGAAGCAAGGAGGGTTGGACGACGCCAAAGCGCGGTTGTCCGAGATACAATTCATAGGCGACAACTGCCAAAGAATAAATATCGCTCCCGTAGGAGACCTTGAATGGCTTTTGCATTTGTTCAGGGCTCATATAATAAGGGGTGCCCATACGCATCATCTTTTTCGTGATTTGCTCCCCTTCCACAGGTTCGACGAGTTGAGAGATGCCGTAATCGACCAGCTTAATTTCCCCCGACTCTGTTAATAAGATATTATCTGGCTTCACATCGCGGTGGATCACTCCATGGCTATGAAGATGCAGTAGAGCGTAAGCTACTTGCAAAACAATTTCGAGGGCTCGCTTGTGGGTGAGGACATTTTTTTTAATAAATTGGCGCAGCGAAACACCGCGAACATATTCCATAGCGATATAGAGGCCATTTTCCCATTGTCCAAGATCGTAAAACTTGACGATGTTTGGGTGATTGGCAAGCCCTAAAATGCGCGCCTCATTCACTAACCGCGTAAGCAATTCCTTATTCTTGAGATATTGCGGGAGGAGTACTTTAATGATGACATGTTCGCCTGTTTTGGGGTGTACTCCTAGATACAAAAGGCTCATTCCCCCTTTTTTAAATAAG
>JAKAFF010000071.1 GCA_021818045.1 bacterium | reverse complement strand
TTTTACTTTTGACTCTGCATCTAGTGGAATGTAGGACATCTCTTTAGTCGAATCGAAAAAGGCGTATTTCATGACCTTTGTCGAAACGTTTTGGAAAGCTCCAAAAAGGACGATCCATAGCAAAGATGAGGAGCCGATCCAGGATTGGTTTAAGAACAAAGTTAAAAATGTGAGGCTGGTGATGCCGATGACGATAGGGGGGAGTTGAGCGCAAAACAGCCACCCGAGGCGGCGAATGATGAGACCGCTAAAAAATAGGGTGATGGTAAATGAACAGACGCCGACAGAAGAGCTCACTGCAGCCATAAATCCTTGATACGCACCAGTTTCTGGGTACAGTTGTTTGAGGTTTGCCTTCCAGGTCACTTCGGTCAAATTCATGGTGAGTCCATAAGCTACGACCATGATGGCGATGTAGCGGAGGGCGGGCGAGCGGACGATGAAGCGTAGGCTTTCGATAAGGGATAGTTTGGTTTTGGCGTCTACAGGCGTATCTTGTTGTTGGGGCTGATAAAGACGGGGGTCTGTCAGAACATAGCGCGTGAGCAAAAAGTGCAGCGCCATAATCATAGCGCCAAAGAAAAGGACACAATAAACAAGCCCTTGGAGGGCAAACTCAAATTGGGAAGCGATGTATTTGCCTGTGAAAAACAGGACGAGGGGGCCTGTGAACATTTGAGCGAGGTCTCCGCCTGCGATAAAGAGGTTGTAGCTGCGCTTGGCCTCGTTGAAATTGCAGATGTGGTTGACAAAGCCCCAAAATAACAGAAAGATCACGACGCTGCCCCAAAGTTCCGCAATCACAAAGAAAAGGGATTGGATCCAATTGCGATAGATAGAGATCCAGTGGCTATTTTTGGCTCCCAGCTGCTGTAATAGAAAATCGGCTGTTTCGTGAGGGGAGAGGCGATCGATATTGGGGTAAAGGACGAAACCATACAGGGCTACAAAGGCCATGAAAAAGAGGATGATGCCATAAAACAGTGTTGATCTGCGAAAGAGGTTAGAGAGTTTGGAGTAAAGGAGGGTGGCCCCTAAGGCTATGGGAAGGACGATCCACCCTTTTAACACCGGGATAACTTCAGCGCCCCCCCCTTTGGCCGTAACGACAAACGCATCTTTCATCGTCGTCAGGACGCCGTAGGTGAAGGAGATAAAAAATTTCATGAAAAGCAGCGGAAGGAATTTTTTCAGCTCGTACGATTGTATGGGCCACAGGCGCTCTCGCCACTTCACAAAGAAGTCCTAGGGTAAATCCTTAGAACTTATATCTGATGTTGTATATAAATGTCATCTGGTAAGTGGGTGAAAAAAAAATTACTGTTCGGCAGCTTTTAAGAGAAGCGCTATCGAGTTAATGCAATAGCGCAGGCCCTTAGGTGGGGGGCCGTCTGGGAAGACATGGCCCAAATGGGAATTGCATTTTCGGCAAAGGACCTCGTAGCGTTTGAAGGGAAGCTCCCAGTCTTCTAGGTAATAGATGGCGTCGCTGCAGATGGGTTTGCTGAAGCTTGGCCAGCCGGATCCGGCGTCATACTTGTCATCTGCATTAAAGAGGGGATTTTCGCAGGCGGCGCACCGGTAGATGCCGGGTCTGCTTTCAAATAAATATTTACCGCTAAAAGCTCTTTCAGTGCCCTTTTTCCTCATGACGTCGAAGCGTTCGGGACCGAGCGTACTTTCGCTCAGCGAGATGAGAAACAGCCAAAATAACGCGCGCATTTGAATGATTTCAATACCGCGAATTCAATTAGAATACAAGGGAGTAAAAGAGACGAACGGTGGGCGAGGCTCTCAAAGAGTACCCTGGTAAAAATCCGATGGACTTGTATCCCAACTCAGCTTCGAATCCGGAGCGTGCGGAATAGGCAATGAGGAAAGACCCTGCGGCGCCCATTTGCATATCGTGTTGTTCGGAATAAGGGTAGAGGGGGTCATTTGGATTGGGTTTTATATCGAAGTTGATCTCTTCGAAGGGGACATTGCCCGGTTCTAAGAGCAGTTTAGGTTGTCTCCAGGAGTCAAGGCGCAAGCCAAAAAACCACCCCTTTTTGGCCCAAAGGCGTGGTGCATAGATTCCGAGGCCTTGGTAGGAATTGTCTGAGTGGCGCCCTCCCTTTAGGTAGAAATAGATGGGGCGTTTGCCTTGCAGCAAAAAGTTTTCGACAAACACTTCTGGACCAAATGGCGTAAGGCCTAGGCGAATGGTGGGTAAGTAGCCCATCTTGTAAACAGAAATCATGGGAATGCGCGTCTCTTTGCCGCAACTGATATAGCGAAACCAAGAGTAGATGGAATAAAAGGTAAATGGGTCTGCCAAATTGATCCAGGAAAGGGATCGTAATCTACCGCTATTGAGGAAGTGGTTTGTGTAGGTGTAGTTGAGTGTTTTGATGTAGCTGTGGATATCGTGGCCATTGAGATCCGTGTCGTCCTTCACTTTGAGCGAACCGATGTAGAGATTGAGATCGTGTTGGCTGAATAGGTAAAGAAGTGTTTGACGCGGGTCGATGCGATGTGATTCGAGCCATTTGAATTTTGTCAAAATGGCCAAGATCGCCGTAGACTCCACTCCTGCCATTGCGATGGAGGTCTCTTCGGTTGTGGTCATCGAGGAGCCGATGTTGTAATAAGTAGCAGCGCCTCCAGGTCCATAGGGGATGGGGGCGTTGAAGTTGTAACCTGCAACCTCAGCGCGGTCTCGATTGATATCTCTGATCCGATATCCGTGGCCAAAGACCTCGTGTTGTGCCACGACGGCCAGATAGTTGACGGGCAGCCAACCGAGATACAGTTCGCTAAAGCGCCAAAATCGGGCGGCAGCTTGTTTAGAGCTGCAGGCGGGGCTTTTGCTAACTAGGTATCCTTCTGCACGCTCTAGCACGCGATGGGCAAAGAGGATGTCTTCTCCTCCTGCGTAAGGGGAAAAATGTAGATCCCATCCCACTTGATATGTGGCATCGTGAAATTGGTGAAAAGGGTGACTTGCACCGAGCAGCAAAAGAGGGGAAATGAGCGTGAGGCAAAGCTTTCTCATGTGAGTGATTTAACGTGGGTGGCTTCCGGCCCTTTGCGTCCCATGCCGACCTCGTATTCTACTCTTTGGCCATCGGCTAGGAGTTGATCGGGGGTTTCAATGTGGGTGGTTTGCACATAGATGTCTCTTCCCCCCTCATCTGGCATGATAAAACCAAAACCCTGATCTTTGTTAAACCATTTGACTGTACCTTTTGGCATAATTTAACCTATGTTTCAGAAAGTCTCTTTTACCAAAACGTCTGACTCTCCTTCGCTTTTTGCGACTAAAACTGCGCAACAACTGTCGCTAAACACATTTACTGTGGTGCGGCACATATCGAGGAGACGGTCGACAGCAATAAAAAGTCCAATTCCTTCGGGAGGCAGTCCTACAACGCGCAAAATGACGATGATGGCAACGAGACTTGCCGAAGGGATCCCGGCGACGCCGATTGAAGTGATGAGCGCCATGGTAACGACGAGAAATTGCGTCCAAAATGAAAGATCGATACCGTAGCTTTGCGCAACGAACATAGCCGCTACGCATTCGTATAGTGCTGACCCCGACATATTGATGGAAGTGCCAAGGGGAACGACTAAGCTGCAGATCCGATTGGAGACACCTGCTCGTTTTTCTACGCAATCGATTGTGATGGGTAGAGTTGCGGAAGAGGAGCTAGTGGAAAATGCCGTAACTAATGCAGGCGCCATGGCTTTAAAGTGGCGTATTGGCTGGACTTTGCCGATGAATTTCAAAAGCAAGGGAAGGCCCACAAACATGAATGCGATGAGGCCTAGCATCACTGTGATGAAGAACAGTCCAACTGAGCGCAGAGAGCTGACTCCCGTTGACATAAAGACTTTTGCCACAAGGCAAAAAACCCCATATGGAAGGAACTTCATGATGATGTGAGTGACCTGAATCATGGTCTGAAAAATTCCTTGGAAAAATCCTTGCAAGATGGATGCAGGGTGCGTATCGATTTTTGAAATCGAGTATCCAAACAAAAGGCTAAAAAAGATCAGCCCGAGCATCTCTCCATGTGAAAAGGCGGCCAATACATTAGAAGGGATGATAGAAATGAGCACTTGCACGAATGCCTGGCCTTCTTGATGGGAGAGTTTTTCTTTAAGATCTATCAATTCTTGTGTTTCGATGGCTGTAGTGGGAGGCGCAGTTTGGTATGTTCCGGGAGCGATTAAATTGACGAAAAAAAGGCCGATTAAGATCGCTAAAAGACTTGTGCCGATGTAGAAGGAAAACATTTTGCCGCCGAGTCTGCCAAAGCCCCCCTCATTGCCAATTTTTGAAATCCCAGAGATGATAGATGAGGAAACAAGCGGCACGACTACCAAGGTTAGCGCGTTCAGGAAGATGGTGCCAAGGACATCGAAGATGGCATAGAAAGTGACGCCAAATAAGCTTGCCTGATCCCCGGCCCACGAGCCGAAAATGATCGCGAGGACAATCGCGATGAACACTCCCCAGGGGCGTCGATGTTTTTTCTTTTGCATCCTTCTCCAATGTCAATTGTGTTGGGCACAGTTTATCGCATCTTCAGGATCGAGAAAAGAAAATTTCTCTCCAGGCAGGATTTTGTGTTTTGTAAACCATCCTTGCGGCACCTCCAGGGCGTATTGGGCATAGCCATTGCTATAGGAGGTTCCTGTCAAAGGGCTCATGTCGACTACATTTAAAAGGCGGTGGCTGGAGTCAAAAAAACCAATGGAGAGCGGGATCGTCGTATTTTTCATCCAGAATTTCAGTTTGCGGCTCTCTGGATAGACAAACAACATGCCATTTCCTTCAGCAAGAGTGCTGCGACCCATGAGCCCATGAGCCCAGGAGGCTGTGTTTTGAGCAAGTTCTACAGAAAGAATTTCCGTGCCGATCGCGATCGTTGTGCAAGGCAAAGCGGTTTCAGACAGCGCCCACCCAGCCACCCCATACAACAAGCAGCACAAAAAACAGATTCTGTGTGAAGAAAAAAAATTCATTTGTGTATGATCATGCCACATACTGAACTTATGATGAAACTCCTTTTCTTGCTATGTCTTCCTCTTTGGTTATTTGCCGATAAGAGCTATTTCAAAGAAAAACATCCAGCGCCTGATCACGTGCAAATTCCATGGTTTACGGGACCTTTATTAGCGCCATCCAGTACTGTTGTCCCTTTAGGCAGTTGGTATGTTGAGCCCTATATTTTTGCGATTGCAAATGCCGGGGAATATAGCGCAAATTGGAAAGTGTCTAGCACGCCCACCTTCTGGAATAACTATTTCCAGCCCGAATTCACCGTTGGACTTGCGCGCTGGATGGATATAGAATTTGTTCCGACCGTTTTTTACAACTATACAAATGGCGCGGCTAAGTGGTCATTTGGAGATTTCTTGCTGACAGTTGACTTTCAGCTTTATAACAGAAAGGTGCGCAATATCACGGACTGGGGCAGCAATGTGAAGCTGATTTTGAGAGAACTCGTTCCGAACGGCAAATTCCAAAATCTCAATCCCGCAAAATTGGCGACAGATGCATCCGGTGAAGGTTCTTGGCAAACTGCTATTGGAGTGGTTTGGGGCAATCTCAATTGGCTGGGAGGACAGCACTTCATCTCTAGTCGGGTTTTGGTGCAGTATACTATCCCAGCGCCATGCCATGTAAAAAATTTAAATGCATATGGGGGGGCGGCAGGCACCCATGGCCGGGTGTACCCAGCTCAAAATGGAGAAATAGACATCGCTTTTGAATACTCTTTGACCCAGAATTGGGTGATTGCAGCAGATATACTAGGATCTTGGTCGGGAAAGACCCGCTTTAAAGGTCATGCAACAGCCCCCATGACGCACCCAACCTCCTTTCAATTGAGCCTAGCCCCCGCCCTTGAATATAACTGGAGCGAAGGTCTCGGCATTATTTTTGGCTCTTGGTTCACGATAGCTGGCCGCAATGCGACGCAATTTTATAGCGGCATCTTCGCGTTAAGTTATTATTATAATAATTAGCATTTCATTTTAATTTTCCATTCTTTATTATTGTTGTGAAACTAATAGGTGATTTATGGGGAAATTAACTACAATTTTGACTGCAATTCTTTGTTCTGCATCGCCGATTGTGACGCCGCAAGCGGCCGAACCGAAAACTGAGCAAGTGCGATCCAATTTTGTTCTTGGCAGTGAAACGATCTCCTCTATCAGGGCATCCTATCAAAAAGGGGCATACAAGGCATTTTTTGGGAAGATGGATGGAGCCTATCAGGAAGCCAAGGCGGCAAATGGGCTGGATGGGTTAGTACAGATGAGACAAAAAGATGTTCCAGAGGCCTTTCAAGAGGAGTGGGAAAAGCAGTTTTCTGAATTACAGGCTCAAAAAAACCAAGATTTATTAGGGGCTATTTCGGAAAGTGATCAATCGGTATTTGCGAAGAAGGTGAGATCTGTTGCATCGAACCCCTCTACAGCTGAGCAGGAAAAGGCAGTCTCCTACATGAATAATCTCGTTCTCAAAGCGCCGGAGTCTGGTAAAAATGATGAAGAAAATCGGTTAATTGCCATTGACTTAGAGTATGAATACAAGCTGTTGCATGCGGTATTGCCTCAAGAAGATCTCTCTTCTGAAAAGCGGCAAGAATATCAAATTGCCCTTCGCATGGAGAAAATGGACAAAATGGTAGAGGCGGCCAAGACGTTTCAAAATCACGACCTAAAGAAGATAGTAGGTCTTGCAGCGGCGAATCTCGATGCGCGGTTATCCCGCAATTTGGATGGAGCGGATTTGAACGCGCGGGCGATGGGGAGTCTGAAACCATCGAACGAGGTAGAGGCGAGAGTGGTCTCTCTTTTGCAATCGTATCAGGCCCAGTTTAATGACTTGATGAAGCAGATTGCCGACGCTAATCATTCATAAGAGGTTGTTAAAGAGTAAAATAAACCACTTTGCGGCCACCCTGAGGCCACCATAAGTGGTTTATTTTTTCACAGATCCTTATACACAAATGAGTTCAAAAGTTGGATTTTCGGCTGCGCCAAAGCGGCGCAATTTACCTATCGTAAGTGACCCTATATTTTTAATATTGGGTCACTTACGATAGGTAAATTCCGCCAGCTTTCGCGTTGCCCAAAACCAACTTTTGAATTCATTTGTGTATAGCACAATT
>JAKAFF010000070.1 GCA_021818045.1 bacterium | reverse complement strand
TCCGATCTGCAAAGGGCAAACGACGGGGTACAAGACATCGCAGTACTTGAGTGAACTCGTCCGATTTCTCGGGCAAGATCCATTTGATCATATTTTAGTCAACGTGCAAAAACCCCCGGCAGAATTGATCGAGGTATATGCCAAGGAGGGAGAGCTTGTGGAAAATGATCTCGAAGGCGAGAGGCTCATTTATGCCGACTTGCTAGGTCGCATTGCGGAAGAAAAGGGGCGCGATCTCATGAAGCGCAGCCTCATTCGCCACGATTCAAAAAAGCTAGCTCAGGAGTTGATGCGCATTGTTAATCATCTTTGATCTGGACGATACCCTTATAGATACTAGTGGGTTTGTGACGCCATTTAAGCTCAAAGAAAGTCTTAAAAAGCTTGTGCATGGTGGGCTTTGCGTATCGAATTTTGAAGAGGCCTATCTGCAGTTGCTGCAGATGGATCGGCAAATGCTTAAATCGAGCGACTCTTTACATCAGTTTTTGATGAAAAACGGAGGGGATCTGTCGTTGCAATCACTTGCGCTCCAAGAGATGAGCTCGCCTTTGCCCGAACACTTTCAAGTGCCCACCACGCCTCATGTGAAAGAAATTTTACAGTGGCTGCAACCTTTGCATACCTTAGTGCTCGTGACAGGGGGGAATCCCCCCTTTCAAATGGAGAAGTTGGAAAAAGCTGGTATAGATAAGTCGATTTTTAGTAACATAGCGATCCCTGAGGACTCTAAGAAGTTACCCGTTTACAAGCGGCTTCTTCAAGAGTTTGCGTTTCCAGCCTCACAAGTGTTGGTGTGTGGCGATCGGATTGCGATGGATCTTTTGCCGGCCCATGAGTTGGGATTTAAAACTGTCCATATGCGATGGGGACGGGGCAAACTGATGGAGACGCAGCCCTGGGTGGATTACACAATTTCCGACCTAAGCGAATTAAAACGGATCATTAAAGCATGACAACCGCCAATCAAATCACTCCAGGAATGACTCTCAACATCGACGGCAAGGTCTATCGCGTCGAATCGAGTGTCAAGGTTACAGTTGCAAAAGGGACCCCTTTTGTTAAGACGAAGCTCCGCAATTTGATTACCGATGAAACCATTGAGAAGAACTTCAAAGTGGATCAAGTCGTTCAAGAGGTTTCTTTGTTGGAGAGGAATTTGGAGTTTTTATATCCAGAGGGAAACGAGTATCTGTTTCTCGACATCGGCAATTTAGAACAGGTATTAGTTCCATCCGTTGTTTTGGGAGACAAAGTGCACTATCTCAAAGAGGGAATCCAGGTGAAGGCGATGTTTTATGGCGATACGATTTTTGCTGTCGAGCTGCCCCAATTTTTGGAAATCATGGTTGTTAAAACGGATGCAGCAGATACGGCTGCGGCCTCTTCTGGTGCGACCAAATCGGCTGTTTTAGAAACGGGCGCTAAATTGGATGTGCCGCTCTTTATTGAAAGTGGCGATGTCATCAAAGTCGATACGCAGACAAACGATTACGTGCAGCGTGTATAATGGACATTGATCAAATCAAAGATTTAATGCGCCATCTTGAAGAGAGCAAGCTTTCTAAGCTGGTCTACAAAAGTGGCGATACGGAGCTGCAGCTAGAAAAAGAGCCGACATTTCGTCCTGCGCGCATGCAGACAGCCTCCTCAGAGTTGGATGCCTCTTTTGTTCATGAACTCCCGCTTCAGGGCGAGCGTGGAGGGGCTGTGCGCTCCGATATGGCTGGCACTTATGTGACATCTCCTATGGTGGGAACCTTTTACGGCTCTCCTGCGCCAGATCAGCCCTCATTTGTCAAAGTGGGGGATCGCGTTGTAGAGGACACTGTGGTGTGCATTGTGGAAGCGATGAAAGTGATGAATGAGGTGAAGGCGGGGATTGCAGGGACGGTGGCTGAAATTATAGCTGACAATTCGCAGCCCGTCGAATTTGGATCGCGTCTATTGAGAATCGTG
Source organism: bacterium (assembly GCA_021818045.1). GTDB lineage: Bacteria > Chlamydiota > Chlamydiia > Chlamydiales > SM23-39 > REEB52. The sequence continues at coordinate 5,226 of JAKAFF010000070.1, read as the reverse complement.
TAGGATGAAAAAAGTACTCATTGCGAACCGAGGAGAGATTGCAGTTCGCATCATCCGTGCTTGTCACGATTTGGGTCTTGCTACAGTTGCGGTCTATTCTGAAGCTGATGCAGAGGCGATGCATGTCTACTACGCCGATGAGGCGGTATGCATCGGGGAGGCCCCCTCTTCTAAATCGTATTTGAAAGTATCTAATTTGATTGCAGCCTGTGAAATTACGCATGCAGATGCCGTTCATCCTGGCTACGGATTTTTAAGTGAAAGCGCCAATTTCGCCTCCATCTGTGAAAGTTGCAACCTCACCTTCATTGGGCCCCCCTCCCATGCCATTGGAGCGCTTGGGGACAAGGCTCGCGCCAAATCGACGGCGAAAAGGGTGGGATGTCCTGTCATTCCGGGATCCGAGGGAATTGTTGCTGATGTGGAAGCGGGATTAAAAGAGGCTCGTAAATTTGGGTTCCCCATTTTTATCAAAGCTGTTGCCGGAGGGGGAGGCAAAGGCATTCGCATCGCCTATTCTGAAGATGATTTTATTAAAAAGTTCATGGCAGCCCGCACGGAGGCGGAAGTGAGCTTCAATAACCCCGACGTCTATCTTGAAAAAATGATCGTAAATCCGCGGCATGTCGAAGTGCAAGTGATCGGCGATCAGCACGGAAACTACGTCTATCTTGGGGAAAGAGACTGCACCTTGCAAAGGCGGCGGCAAAAACTGATTGAGGAGACGCCTAGTCCCAAAATCGATGCCGCTTTGCGCAAAAAAATAGGCGAGTGTGCTGTTGCAATTGTCCGCGCAGCCAAATACCACTCCGTAGGTACTGTGGAATTTCTATTAGATGCAGAGCAGAACTTTTATTTCATGGAAGTCAACACGCGGATCCAGGTGGAACACACCATCACCGAAGAGCTCACTGGCATCGATCTCGTTCAGCAACAACTTCGCATTGCCCAAGGGGAAAAACTACCCTTTGGACAAGCAGATATCTCCTTTCAAGGACACGTTTTTGAATTTCGGATCAATGCGGAAGACCCCGCCAACCAATTTGCCCCATCGCCAGGCCTTCTAGAGCACTACATTCCTCCAGGAGGTCCTCACGTGCGCGTCGATAGCGCTTGCTATGAAGGATACCGCATCCCGCCCAATTACGATTCGATGATCGCAAAACTCATCGTCAAAGGAAAGAGCCGCGAAGAGGCGATTCGCCACGCCCGCAGAGCTTTGCGCGAATTTCATATCGTGGGCGTCCATTCGACGATCCCTTTTCACCAATACATGTTGGACGACCCAAAATTTCTCACACATGATTATGCCATCAATTATATCGATAATTTGCTCCAAGAAGGGTGTCTGTTCACCCGTGGATAGAGGCGCATGGACGCATTGACATTACTCATCGATCAACAAAGCATTGCCATTCGGGTGCAAGAGGTTGCAGCGCAAATCAGCGGGGATTACTTAGAAAAAGACCTCGTCATTGTGGGTGTGTTAAAAGGCGCCCTTTGTCTAATGGCCGATTTGATGCGAGCGCTTTCGATCCCATTTTGTGTCGAGACGGTTCAATGTGCAAGTTATGGAACAAGAGGCGCTGAAAGGGGCGAGTTGGAAGTGATCGGTTTAGAGCGGCTCAATATCCACCATCGCGATGTTTTGGTAGTCGACGATATTTTCGACTCGGGCCATACCATGACAACTCTTGTTGATCTACTGCAGGGGAAGCACCCCAGCAGCCTCAAAACATGCGTCCTTTTAAATAAACAAGATGTCGCGAAAGTCAAAACTTTGCGTCCCGATTATGTATTATTCGATATCGAAAATCGATTTGTAGTGGGCTATGGCCTCGATTTTAAAGAGCAGTATCGGGGACTTAGCGGCATTTACGCAAAGGCCTTATCGTGAAAGGGATCCTCTTAGCAGGCGGACAGGGCACCCGGCTTTATCCTGCAACACTTGCTCTTTGCAAGCAGCTTTTGCCCATTTACGACAAGCCCATGATCTACTACCCGCTCTCGGTGCTCATGATGGCGGGCTTGCGAGATATCCTCATTATCTCCACACCGGAAGATACCCCTCGATTTGAAAAGCTTTTTGGGGATGGATCGCAGCTTGGATTGCGTTTGCAATACGCGGTGCAAAACAAACCAGAAGGGCTTGCTCAAGCCTTCATTGTGGGCTCTGCATTTATTGCGAAAGATCCTGTGGCCTTGATCTTGGGAGACAATATCTTCTACGGGGATAACTTACCAGCTCTATTGCAAGAAGGAGCTCAGCTTAAAACAGGTGGGCTTGTGTTTGGTTATCGCGTGAAAGACCCTCACCGTTATGGAGTCGTTCAATTCGATGAGCATTTGCGAGTGTTGAGCATCGAAGAAAAACCAACCCACCCCAAGTCCTCCTACGCGATTCCCGGACTCTACTTTTATGGGCCTGATGTCGTGGACATTGCGAAGAGTCTTCAACCCTCTCCAAGAGGGGAGCTCGAGATTACAGATATCAATAAAGCCTATCTAGAGCAAGGAAGGCTGACCGTACGCCTCCTTGGGCGCGGCTATGCCTGGCTTGACACGGGGACCTTTGATGCTCTTCACCAGGCCTCGGCCTTTGTGCAAACTCTTCAAGAAAGACAAGGCATCAAACTCTGCTGTATTGAAGAGATCGCCTACAAAAATGGCTATATTAGCGCAAAGCAGTTGCAATTGCTTGCGACCCGCTATGCCAATAACGAATATGGCGAGTATTTAAAGCTGATAGCTTGCGAAAATTCTTTATCGAAAAAATAGCTCTTCCTCATATATGAGAACTATGTGGCGACACAAAATTAGAAGCCATTTTCATGCATTCCTTGGCCGGGTAACGATGCGGGTGAGCATTCTCACCCTGTTTTTATCGCTCACTGTCATTGCCTTTGGGGCATCGCTCTCTTTTCTTTACTACAAAGATTATAAAGCGTTGTCGTTATTTGCGCGCAAAACGATTGAAGAAAGCAGTGGGCAAATTCTTGCGAAAGTACAAAATCTATTTACTGAAATGGAAAATCTCGTGCGCAGCAACAGCTATCTCATCGAATCTCTTTCGGAGATTTCTTCTCAAAATCAATGGCTGCACAAATACATGTTAGGCGTAATGCAGAGCCACCCCGATTTACCTTACCTATTCATAGGAGCAGTCAATGGCAATTATGTAGAAGTTGGAAATTTAGCCGTTTCTGTACAAGAGCACTATCTATCGGATCCATCTAAATTATTGCCACATGATGCAATGTATGAATGGCAATATTACGACCACACCACGACCCCTCCCACTGCTGGAGAGGAGTATTACAATGCACGCTTTCAACGCATCTCTTCAGAACAGCTCGAACAATTAGAATATGATCCGAGAACAAGGCCCTGGTATCAGCAGGCAGCTGCCACCGGGAAGTTTTCTTGGTCTGATGTGTATCGCTTTTTTGATACCGGAGATCCAGGAATTACGGCAGCAATCCCGCTTTACAGTACGCAAGGGCAATTTATTGGCGTTTTAGGCTCTGCGCTGGTGTTTCGGTTTCTTTCGACCTTTTTTGCCGGACAAACCGTTGGCAAAACGGGCAAACCATTTCTCATTGACGATCAAACGGGCAAAATCATCATTCCCGACCCTTCAATCGTGCAACAATTGCCCCTGACCCAAGATGTCGTAGAAGCGGCATACCGCACCTATCAAACCTCTCATCTCAGTGACTTTGACTTTAAATTTAAGAAAATTCGCTATTTGGCCCACATACAACCCATGCAAATTCAAGCGAATCTTAAGTGGTTGATTGTCATCATTGTCCCTTTTGAAGATTTCTTTAGCGCATTAGAGCAAAATCAGCTGGAGACATTTTTTATCGTGCTGTTCATCAGCTTTTTATCAAGTCTTGTTGTGGCCTATTTTGCGCAAAAATTATCGGCGCCGATCGTAGTTTTAACAGATGAAATTACGCAAATTAAGAATTTGGAGCTGAAAAAAGAGCGGCGGATTGCCTCTCTCATCCAAGAGATCTTTCTCATAGATTCAGCCGTAGCGGCGATGCGAGTAGCCATGCGCTCTTTTATTTTGTATGTCCCAAAAGAGATTGTCAAACAGCTTCTTGGTCAAAACAAAGAGATTGCGCTTGGCGGGGAAAAAAAAGAAGTATCTATCTTTTTTAGCGATATTGCCGATTTTACCTCTATTGCTGAAACGCAAAACCCCGAAATCCTCATGCCGCAACTATCGGAATATTTTGATGGCGTTTCGAAGATCATTTTGCAAACTCAAGGAACGATTGATAAATATATGGGCGATGGAGTGATGGCATTTTGGGGTGCGCCCATTGAACTCCCTAATCATGCTTTTGCCTGCGCCCAGGCAACACTCCTTTGTAATCATTTTGTCAAACAGCTGAATGAGCGGCGCATCAAAGAGCAAAAAGCCCCTTTTTACACCCGATTTGGGATCAACGTGGGCACTGTCATTGTAGGCAATATCGGCACGCCTGACAGACTCAATTACACTCTTTTAGGAGATGCGGTCAATGCAGCGGCTCGTTTGCAATCGGTAAATAAGCTATTTCACACCCAAATCATCATCAGTTAAATCATGGTCAAGCGCATAGGGGACGCCTTTTTGGTGCGCCCTTTAGATACCATTGAATTAAAAGGGAAAAAAGAGAAAGTCAAAATCTATGAATTGGTGGCCCAAAAGCAAGGGCCCGCATCGATCCGTCCCAAGGAAGACGAAATTGCCCTATGCCAAGCCTTTGATCAAGCGTATACAGCCTATGTGGAGGGGCAATACGGGCGTGCAAAAGAGCTCTTTACCGCCATTTTGAAGACGTATCCGGAGGACGGCCCTACCCAATATTATCTAAATAAACTTTCGCAAAACTCTTAAGTCTTTTATTGTCAATTACATGAACGTTTTTAATCTCTTGCATTACAATGGTTTTTGTGATATAATAGATCCTGACAACGTAGGGAGTCTTGTGGTTGCACAGACAGGTTCTATTTCAGTGGACAGCACATTTGGTAGCTTGCTAATGGTTATTCCAGCGATCTGGCAGGCATTAGTACGCATTATCACAGATGTATTTGCGCGAAATCTGTCTCCATGGGTTACCAAACCCGATGGAAGTCGCATGGCCTTGATATCCACATCATGGCCAGGACCTTCTTGCTCTTCTACGTCTGGTCCTCATACTTGTCCATTATGGATGGGGGAGTTAT
>JAKAFF010000069.1 GCA_021818045.1 bacterium | reverse complement strand
CGGGACATTTAGTCTGGGCAACACGGGGGGGGGGGGGGAGTCGTGAACAGAATATCTAGCGTTTCAGGATCGTCGAGTGTGGCGATGTGCATAATCGCTTCTTGGGAAGCGTTGATGCGGCAAGTAACTCAATTATTCAAGCAAATCCTATCCGCTTTCACTGGCGCAAGTATTGGCTCTTCCGAGCCGGCGATTAAGATGTCTGCGTTAGGGGGCTCTGTCGTAGAGGGTGAAGGTACCGCCTACCAGCCATTTGGGACCGATTCACTTAAAAGTTTTCTAATGACTTAGATTCTTGGTAGTGTTTTGCAATGTCGTTTGCAATCTCTTCTGGATCATCGCAGATGCGGATCAGATCGAGATCTGCAGGTTGAATGTTCCCATATGCCAACACTGGATTTCTGAGCCAATCAAGCAGTCCTTGCCAATACTCTTTGCCCACCAAATAGACGGGAAAGTGTTTGATTTTGCCCGTTTGGATCAAAGTCAAAGCCTCAAATAGCTCATCTAAAGTTCCAAATCCACCCGGCAGCACTACGAAGGCTTGGGCATAGCGAACGAACATCACTTTGCGAACGAAAAAGTAGCGAAAATTCAGCTCATATTTTGGGTCTATGTAGGGATTGGGGCGCGGCTCATTGGGAAGTTTAATGCAAAGGCCGCATGAGTGTCCCTTTGCTTTTTGGGCGCCTTGATTGGCCCGTTCCATGATGCCAGGTCCGCCTCCCGTGATGATGGAAAACCCTTTTTTTGCAATTTGCTCTGCAATCTCTTCCGCTAAATCGTAGTATTTTGTCTCTTTCGGATTTGTGTTTGTGGATCCAAAGATGGCAACAGAGGGTCCTAAAGAGGTCATGGTTTCAAATCCATCGACAAATTCGGCCATGATCCGAAATACGCGCCAAGAGTCGACGAGATTTTTTTGCTGAGACAAATTATCGTCTGAGTGAATGCCGTTATCTTTCACAAAAAGCCTTTGCTAAAACGACTTCTGACTTTGCGATGCAATGCAATCTTTGCGGTCTTGCCGTATGCGACTTCGTGTAAGTTCTCAATGGCAATGAAGGCGCTTGGGTCCTCTTGCAAGACGATCTCTTTTAACTCAGCCAGATCCAATCGCTCGACGATGATGAATAAAATGTCTCGATCTTCACCCGAGTAGCCCCCTTTTCCTTTAATGAAGGTAAGGCCGAGACCTAGTTGATGGGTGATAATTTTGCTAAGTTTTTCAGGCTTTGCGCACATGATGAGCACCGATTTTAGCTCCTCTAGGCCAGCAATGACGATATCCATCATTTTGAATGCGACAATGTACGTCATGAGGGAGCGCAAGGCGATATGCCAATCATGGAAAATCAGTCCGTAGGCGCCAAAAATGAAGATGTTGATCACGAAAATGACTTGTCCGACCGTGAATCCCTTTTTGCGATTGATCAAGATGGCCAAGATTTCCGTGCCATCTGTGCACCCGCCATTGCGAATGATGAGGCCCGCTCCAGCGCCCAACATCGCACCCCCGATGACAATGGCTTCTAGAGGATCGGCTCCAAATCTTGGCAATTTTTCAAGTAATGACAAAAATAGGGCAAAAAATACGATCGCCGAAAACATGTAAATCACAAACGAGCGGCGAATAAATTTGTAGGCCAGATAGATAAAGGGTACGTTTAAAAGGAGTAGGAATAGGGAAAGATAAGAGCCGCCATAAAGTCTTGCAAGGATCAAAGAGATACCAATCACCCCGCCGTCGATTAGACTATTGGGGATCAAAAAAATGCGAATTGCAAGCGCTGCAAAAAAAGCACCCACTGCCATCGCAAGGTAGTGTATGAAGTGATTTAAGAGTCGTTTGGAAAGAGGCACATTTACCATAGGCAGAAGCATACTCAAATAAGGCAAAACAAGGAAAGGGAATTTTCAAGAGATTTTGAAATCTTTAAGGAAACGCGGGAGACGGGGCTCGAACCCGCAACTTCCGCCGTGACAGGGCGGCGCTCTAACCAATTGAACTACTCCCGCATGGAGTGTATTATGGGCGCAACAGGACTCGAACCTATGACCACCTGTGTGTAAGACAGGCGCTCTACCAACTGAGCTATACGCCCTTAGATCAGAAATGAAGATCCATGTTAAGCTTCGTCTTGATTTTTCTCAAGCAAAATGGAAGAGGAGACGGGAAATGCGTGTAGTGGGTTGGTTTTTTCTGATACTTGTGGGGTGTTCTTCGGCGGGAGATTTGCGCAGAGAAGGGGAGGCGCAAACGGCGCGTCTTGCAGCGCAGTTAAGGCAAATTCACTCGATAGAGGAGCTGCAAAGGGCAGTACCGCAGCTTAAAAAAAGGTTTCTTTGCATTGCAGAGCTTGCAATGCAGGTAAATGTGGATGGGAAAGTGCAAGTAGAGCCCTCTTTGGCGAGTGAAGAGTTATTTGTGGAGCTTGCCCGTCTTTATGAGTTGCCGGGGGGGAGAGAGCTCATTGAATCTGCGCAAGCGGAAGCGGTAGAGCGCCTTCATAAGGCTATTTGAGAGGCGATTCGATAGGCAAGGCAAGTTTTTTGCGCATGATAAACGAGACGCCGTGGATGGCTATGACGCTTAGGATAAATCCTGGGACCAAGGAGGGAATGCTCCAATGGTATAGGTTGTCAAAATAGGGCCAGATAGCAGCCGTCAAGCCGCCTACTAAAATCCCAGAAAATGCCCCATACTTGTTGATGCTTCTGACGTAAAGGGAGAGCAGCAGCAAGGGGCCGAAGGAGGCGCCGAGACCCGACCAGGAGTAAAGGACGAGTTGATAGATAGTAGAAATTTTAAAATAGGCGATCGCAAACCCGACGAGTGAGATGAAGATGACGCTGAAGCGGGAGATCCAGAGCAATTCATTCGATGTGGCGTGTCTGCGGAAAAGGCGTTTATAAAAATCTTCAGACAAATTGGAGGCGACCACTAAAATTTGGGCGGCCATGACATTGGTTGTGGCGGCTAAAATAGCGCAGAGTACAAGTCCTGCAAAAAAAGGGGCAAGGGTCGTTTTGACGATATTGAGGATGACCTGTTCTGGATCGGCAAGTCCTTGAGGAAAGACATACACTCCAAGCAGACCTACGATGGTAGCTGCGGTTAAGGCGATTGCTTGCCAGCTGATGCCGAGGTATTTGGCTTTATACATATCTTCGACGCGGCGGATGCCCATGAATTTCGTAATGATATGCGGCTGGCCGAAATATCCCAATCCCCATCCTGCTGCAGTCATGATTAGCTCCCAAAATGTTTTGAGATGAAAATTGGGTAAAAGGGAATCGGAAAGTCCTTTAGCTTTCACGGCGCTCATAACGGGGGTGATGCCGCCGAACGAGATGAGTAAAAAGATCGGAATAAAAACGATCACACCCAGAAGGAAAAACCCTTGAAACAGATCGATCCAAGCCACAGTGCGGTATCCCCCCATGAACACATAGGCCATGACAATGGTCAGACCGATGGAGATGCCAAACACATAGCTGAGACCAAACAGCGACTCGACTAAAATGCCCATGCCCACAAGGCCGGATGAGATGTAGAATGTAAAGAAAAGGACCGACATGACAGCTGAGACTAAGCGAATCGCGCCTGTTGTATCGGAGAAACGGGCCTCGAAATAGGAGCTTAACGTTAAACTTTCGACCTGTTCGCTAGCCGTTCGAATTTTAGGTGCGATAAACTGCCAATTGAGGAACATGAAAGTGGTCAATCCAATGGCTGCCCAAGCGGAAAATAGACCCGTTGTAAAAATGAGTGCAGGATAGCCTAAAAACAGCCAGCTACTCATATCGCTTGCGTGGGCTGAGAGGGCGGTCAGCCAAAAATTCAGCGAGCGATTGCCCAGCAAAAAATCTTTGTCTGAGCGCTGTGTGCGATAAGAAAATAGGGCGACCAAAGCTAAAACGACAAAGTATCCAAAGAAAGTGACCAGCTCTAAGGCTGCATAAGATAGGTGCATATTTACTTAACGGTAACCTACTCGATAAAATTTTTTCAAGGAAGAGCCGCTTTATTGGACCCATAAAGTAGACCCGCTTTTGCTAAATTGCTCCGAACATGAGGGAAGTGGGCCTCGATTTGTCTTAGCAATTGATCCACTGTTTTGCTTTTGGAAAATTGTCCAACCGGGCACTGGCAGGTGATGCGGGCAAATCCGTAATGTTTTGCGAAGGACTTAAGCGATTCTTCGTCTATGTAAATCAGGGGGCGGATAATCGTTACTCCATAATCGTGCATGTGTACTTTGGGTAAATTGGCAGCAAACTCTGCTTTATGGAACAAATTGAGCAAAAGGGTTTGTGCGCTATCATCGCGGTGATGGCCGAAAGCCACCACTGTAGCGCCAACTTCTTTGGCTGCATCAAAAATCAACTTCCGTCTTTCTCGAGAGCAACGATAGCACTCCAACTCTTCTCTTTTTTGTGTAGAGGTACGCACGATCAACGGAACTTCCAGTTGATTGCAGATCGCGCCTAAAAACCCCTCGTCGATTCCAGCGCCGCAAGAAAACTCGCCTCCCACGTGAATTGCGTACAGATCGAATAATGGGAAACCTCTTCCTCGAATAGAATGTAAAAGGAATAGCAAGGATAGCGAATCTTTGCCGCCGCTCAATGCGATGGCGATTTTATGTGTGTTTGAGTCGATCAAAGAAAAATCGAACACCGCTTTTCTCAAGCGGCTCTCTAGTTCTTTTCCTAAGGCAGACCAAGGTGGGCGAGCGATGGGCATCCCGATATACACGATAATCCTAGACGAATTTGAATTTTCTATGATACAATAGAACCCATTAAATCTGAACAGAATGCAGAGATGAAAAAGCCGGGAAGAAACGATCCTTGTCCGTGCGGATCTGGTAAAAAATTTAAGAAGTGCTGTGAGAGCCAGACGATTGGCGGGCGCTTTGTGGCGACGAAGGTAGATGGGGCGAGTGCTGCGCCGGTGCTGAAGGCGGCAGGTTTGACCTCTTTATTTCAAGCACGGCTTGCGGAGACTCCGAAAAAGCCGCTCCCCGTTGAAGAAGCGTTGCAAGAGCAAAAGCTCCCAGAAAAAGAGCCGATTTGCTAAAGTGTACAGAATTGTTTGAGATTGTTGTGCTGGCGTAGCTCAATTGGTAGAGCGCCCGACTTGTAATCGGATGGTTGAGGGTTCAAGTCCTTTCGCCAGCAAGTTTTGAGACAAAATTTATTTGGGGGTGTCGCATAGCGGCAATTGCAGGGGACTGTAAATCCCCCGCCTTCGGGCTCCGCTGGTTCGAGTCCAGCCGCCCCCAAAAATGAAAAACCCGCCCTTTGGCGGGTTTTGTCATTTTAGGGGAGCGGAAAAACGCCCCTTGAATGGGGCGTTTTTAGGACGAGAATGTGGCGCGCCGGCCGTTTACAGCGGCACATCCCTAACGGTCATCTCAAGCGGCCGTATACCAATGGTTTTTAAAGTATTCTTGCCTTTCTTTGTGCATATTTGATAGATTCCCTTCGTTTTGTTGAGCAAATATTTTTTTGGTTTGAGGTGGTGCAATGAACTATTTCTCAAAGCTTGTCTCAGCTCTTCTTATCATCACAATGGCTGCTTCACATGCTCACGCAATCGATGGCGTGCATTTTTTCCCTGTTCCAAATGTTTTCGAGGTGCCAGATCCTCGCAATCTGTCCTATGACGAGGTGATGCAGTTACTTGAATGGATTGAATCCGATGCTTTTAAAGAAGAGTGCTCCATCGACAACCTTGCCCGAGCAAATCAGCTGATTTCTTTTCTTGCATTAGAAGGTGCTACAGAAGATGAGCAATGGGAAGTGAAAGCGCTTACGCGCAATTTATTTGGCAATGACGAGTGCCGCTATGCTTTTTGGGTAGATGCAGATTCCTCTTACGCCATTCAATCCGCAGTTTTTACGGGAGATCAGGCGAGGGGTATTCCTTGTAGGAGCTGGGTTAAAAAGCAGTGGGATCAAACGAGATCCTTTGTTAAAGAGCACAAAAAAGCCATCATCATCGGCACTATTGTCGTCGTTGCTGTAACGGTAGTGAAGGTGTTGCTGAGGAGCCGCTAGCGGCGGTAGCCACCTCCGAATTCTCGATTGAAGAAAACGGGCGGATTGTAGGCTCTTTGTTCACGCATAAAACGATAGATGCGATCGCTGCACAAGCGGTGGAAAATCCCTTTTTGCGTGCAGAGCTTCAAAACTTTGAACACAATCCCTATTACAGATGTCCATCATGGGTAAATCATGCCGATACATCTGCCCATACTTCGGCCGATTTGGCATTTTCCACCAATTACGCACCGATATGTCCAGATTATAATATGGATCTCAACGCGTTGCCTTACCAGACTCGAGGCGATCTTGCGCTCGTTGCCGGATATTACACTCAGGCAATCCAAGATTTTGGAAAGGCAATTGAATCTGATCCAAGCAACCATAGCGCATATTTGGGAAGGGGAATGGCTCATTTTGAGCTTGGCTCTTATGATGCCAGCATCGCAGATTACAGCGCTTACGTTGCGCATACGAAAGAGTCGTTTTCCGCTACCGATTTTTCTATTGGATTTGCCAAAGGCCTTACCAAAGGAGTGTATGATTCCGGAGAAGGGATCTTGCAACTTGTCACAGATCTCGCAAGCCATCCCGTGCAAACCGGAAATCAAGTATACGATTCTTTTGCAGCTTTAAATAGTTTGATAAAATCGGGCCAATGGGAGGCTATTGGAGAGGCTTTTTCACCAGAGCTGCACCAACTCATTTCTCAATGGGACACGTTGTCTTCATCCGAAAAAGGTGAGCTTTCCGGATACGCATTTGGCAAGCATGGCGCAGATATTTTGCTTCCCGGAGCTACTGCAAAAGCTGTGGCCAAAGGAACTGTTGCAGTGAAAGAACTTAGCGCTATTTGCAAAAAACTAGCTGCGGCGGAAAAAGTGCTTATTTTAGAAGCTGTAGCGGAAGGCTGCTCTGCAGGAGTGAATGTCGGTGAGGTGGTCGCCTCATCGAATAGACTCTTTACAGCGGGAGAAGAGCTTGGGCTGACAACGAAAGAGATGGCGACGTTGAAACAGTCCGGAGAATTACAGCAAGTCGTTGGAAAAGGACGCGATTTTTTTGCAGGGCATCCTGAGCTGCAGGCCTCGTATGATCGGTTTCAAGCGGCGGAAAAATTTCTTCAAAATTAGACATCTTTCGAAACCCACATTCCGTGCCTGTGCCCGTGCCCCTGCCTGTGCCCGCCCTTTCCTGATTTAATGCGTTCTCTGAGCCATCTTAATCAATATCGATACAATTCGTATT
>JAKAFF010000068.1 GCA_021818045.1 bacterium | reverse complement strand
CTTCCCCATCGACTTTAAAGCCAGTCACAGCAAAGTCATTCTCTTTAATTATGGACTCGTTTGTAGCAACCTCCATTGGAAGTTTCAGCTAAATTGGTTTCATCAGGCCGGATACAAAATATTGTTTCATGACTATCGTGGGCATTTTCAGATAAGCTTCTATGATCTAAAATATATTTTGATAGGCAATTTTCTAAGCGCAATTTATGAGATGGGGACATTTGATGGATGCCCAACTCATGCGTTCCAATAGCGAAACGCGAAAGACAAACAGACGCCATAATCTACCCTACCCCGGGGTAGTATTATAGCCTAAATCGGGATTGATTTATATAAAGTAAAGATTTTTATTAATCACCATCGGCTGCTAGTGCAGCACCAACAGACTCGCCACTTAATGCTTGCGCAAGAGGATCTAAACGCGTCGCGCGATCAGCGCCTAAGATACGGGCAATCAGAACGCGCGCTTGCGCATTCCTCGTCCGGCGATCTACTATCTGCGCTTGCAACCACTGTTTCAGCTCATTGTCGCTATTCAGGTCTTGATTGAGCTCTAAAAGGCGTGCCCGTAATGTGCCGTGACTCGCCTCTTCACGCAGCCAGTCCTCTAATGTTTTTCCTTCCAATGTTGGGAGATTTGAGGATAATGACTTCGAAGCCGGCGATACGCCCGAGCCACCCCCATGTGCATTTGCTTGGCGAGAGGGAACTGTTCTCGGGACACCTCTTTCTGAACTCGCCTCTTGCGCATCGCAAAATTCGTCGACTCCCTCGTCTGCATCGCTTACGGCACCACCAGGCGCTACTTTTGATGGGCTGCCTCCCGTTCTATCGGCAGTATGCCCACCTGACGGCGTGCTTGATCGCGAACCAGAAGCCCCCTCATCATCGGTGCTGCCATCGCCATCGGTAGGAGGACTGCCTGGCCTATTGACAAAAGGGCTGCCTGGCGCAGCAAGCAACGTGCGTTGTGCTACTCGCTGGGCTTTTAGCAGTGTCTCGATTTGTTTAAAATTTGCGGAAATAGCGCTTTTGTCGTCAAATACCGTAACTCGCCCATTCATGCTGCTTGGGCGAATGTGGGTCTCTTGATTGTGTGTGCTATACTCAATAATACTTGTTGCTGGATCAGGAGCTACACCCAAAATCTGCTGTGCAGCTGCCGCTATTGTTTGCAGATTGTCTGGAGAAAATGTGCGCCCGGTAAAGTTTTGACCCGCCACCTCAATAGATACATTATACCATTGCCCATTCACTTGAATAGGGGTTATCAATAACGCATTACCTCGGGCTGAGCAATTTACTGTGTTAGTAGCCATATATAAGCAGATTACTTTTGATATTAAAAGGATTATAGCAAATATTTAAATAATAATCAAATAAACACTAATCCCAATATTCTATACCGAAAACAACCTGAAGAATCGGGAATTTGATGAGGAGGAAGAGCGGTTTGGCGAAGCCATAGCCGGTCAAAATGCTTTACATTATTATTGGACAGCCCCTAAGGTGCGAAAGTATGGAGACAGACGCTCTAATCCCCCGACATACTGAGCCTTTTCGCTCTATACTCGTGTTCGGCCCCCCAGGCTCCGGAAAGGGCACTTTGGGCAAATTCCTCAGCAGCGCTGGCAACCACTGCCACCTCTCCTCCGGAGATATCTTCCGCAGCCTATCCCCAGAATCGCCAGCTGGCAAGCTATACCATAATTACGCAAGCAAGGGCCTTTTACTTCCAGATGAGGTAACCATCCAAATTTGGCACCACTTCGTCCACGGCCTGATCGCTACAAACCGCTACTTCCCCTCCCAGCAGCTGCTGCTGCTAGATGGAATCCCAAGGACGCTTAGACAAGCAGATTTACTCGCAAAATATGTTAAAATCGAAGGGATTATCGTATTAGAAGTGCCCGATTTGACTGTGCTGATCAAACGATTGCAAAGAAGGGCCGTCATCGAAAAAAGAACGGATGACATGGATCCCAACATCTTGAAGACGCGCATGGCAGTGTACGCCCAAGATACGACAAAACTACTGCACCATTACCCAGATTCATTAATTTTTCGCTTTCAAGCAGACCAAAAACCCCTGGAGGTTTTGCGAGATATATTGGTGCGCTTATCCGATCTGTTAGCTCATTAGGCCTCTTCTTAACCCGAACCCCAAACAGGTGACACCCTGTTTGGGGTTCGGGTTAATAGCTGGTGCAAGAGGCCTATAAAGGCTCTTTAGGCAGTTCTATGGAACAGTCCGTTCCACATCCGCGATACTAAAGAGGATGCAGCGGGCGGATCTAACGTGTCTTCGACCATTTCGCCTGGCTGCTCTAAGCTCTCTAGGTACTCATCGACGGAAAATTCCCGCGCAACGGCCATATCCGATGGAAGTTTTGCCAGCGGATTGAAGATGTTATGCGCTTTGCGATATAGGTCGTCGCTTGAGTCCTGCATTGCATATACGGCTCTTTCTTGGCGCGTAATCTCTTCGCGAGGCTGCGTCTCTAGCGTCTTTTTATTCGCCTTTGCAAATTTGCGATAGGTCGCAATTTCGTCCGCAATCTCTTTTGTCAACTCATCGATTTGCTGCAATGCTTCACCCATATGCTGCGTATAGCCAACAAGCCTTTCTTCGATGGCATGCAACTGAGCAATCGTCTCCATCGCCTCTGCACCAAAGTCTTGATGGAAGAGAGCAATTTTCGCTTGCTGCTCTGCTGGAGTTTCTGGAGATGCGTTGATTTTCGCAATTTCTCTCATCCGATGTTGGTAAGCATCCAAAACGGTCATCTCCCGTCTGCCTTTGCCAACGGGCACTTTCTTAGTCAAAATCTCATTGATCTCCGAAACCGCTTGCGCACGGGTCGCAGCTTGTGACTCATAAAGACCATACCTGCGCAAAAGATCTGCTTGCTTTTCCGCAATCTTACCTAAAAAGTGCTTCAAAGCGTCAAAAAGGGTCTGTTTTTCAGCTGCTACTTGCTGCACAGCTTCTGCTTGTCTGAGAGCTTCAACGCGAAGTGCTTCAGCTTGGGCCGCTTGGACTTCGGCTACTTCATTTTCTTCTTTGCTGCGCTGCGCTGCTACTTGGTCCGCAACCTCTTTTTCCCTGCGCTCTTGCTCTACTCGAGTAGCCATCTGCACAAGTCCTTGCGCTAAGCCCTCTCTTGCGGTGTTAATGAATTCTACTTCATTGGTAGCCGCGAGCTTTTTTTGGCGTCTAAGCTGCAACCCTGCGTGTACCGCTTTCAATTCGAGTGCACGTGGCTCCAGTGTTGGATTTTTGGCCTTTTGCAGTAAAAGATGGGTCACAACAGCTGAGGCCAGTTCCGGCACTGCAACTTGGACCGACTGGGACATCTCCTGCGCCTCTTCCAACGTCATAATCTGCGCTTTGACCCCCTCTTCCATAACCCCTTGAAGCGTCGTTGCTGCAAGTTTTGGCCCCCCTTGCGCAACCGCTTGTACGTAAATGTCTCTGACGTGCTGCTGTAGATTTTCTTGAGCCGCTTTCGGCGTAATCACTTGACTTTCTACTCCCGTCCTTAAGTTCGCGACAAGAGTTTGCGGCGCTTCTACCGGCGTCTGCACGCGATCTTGCGTGTAGTCTTGATCCACTCTACTTAAAAAAGCGCTAGCCACGAGCGGATGCTGGTGCATATGGAAGGCAAATTCTTGTCTTGCTACCACGCTCAAGGCAAGCGGAGGACCGGTTCTTTCCGTCTTGTTGATCACATAAACATCATCGCCTGCTTCCTCATTAAAGAGCGCGTCGATGTATTGCCTTACGCTCTTTAGTTGAGACGCGAAGCGGTCAGCCTCCGTCACATTGCGGTTGAGATAATCTCGGATCACTTCCGCTAACATCTTCTTCCCGCGCGCAATCTCTTTTTCCCCGGCAATCGCATGCGAAGAATCAAAAAGCCTGCCAAATAAAAAGCCGCCACTTAAAGCTCTATAACCATCCAAGATCCTGCAAACCTGCGATCTCATCTGTTGTTCTGATTGGAAATTGAGCTCATCTGGCGTTTGCAACACAGGTCGTCTTGCTTGATCTATTTTATTGGCAACAAATAATAAAGACTCAGATACCTTCTCTAATAAACTCCAGCTCTTGCCATTTGCAAGCCCCAAAGAAAAAGCCGCGTAACGCACTGCGTCATATGCCGCGATCACAGGCCACAAAGGAAGCGTCAATAAGCCAACAACCCCCGCGCGCAATTTCGACTCCCCTTCCTTGCGAATAAAAATTTCATTAAACAGAATCGATTCAAATTTTCTTGGCTGCAGAGTACCTTCCACGCTTAAAAGAGGAGACTCTACAGCTTGCGTGCTCGGTTGTACAGATCCGGGCTGCTCGACACTTGCGCCCTCTTCCATCGCCTCTAAAGGCGGCGCGCTCGGCAAAGAAACCCTTTCACCAGATGGGCTGACTAAATGATAGGTCGTCATAAATTGAATCTCCAGAAAGAAGTTTTATTATTTAATTATTAAAATCATGAACATTTTAATTACTATTTAATTATAAATCAAACACAATGACGATTAAACTAATTTATCGTTTTATTTTAAAATTTAATTACATAAAACAAAAATAATAAAAATTACAATAGTAAAACTAATTTATTTATTTTACATACGGTTTAAAAAAAGAAATTGCAAAGAAAGTGGGTTGCACGATATCCTTGCACGCGTTAAACTGAGAGACCAGAATATGGCTAAAATTATTTTTGAAGAGACCCAAGAAGAAGTGACCCTACCAGACGACTCCCCTATCGCTGAGGCATGCGAGGAGGCGGGGGTGCCTTTTGCGTGTACTGAGGGTGTGTGCGGTACGTGTGTGATTGAGGTTACCGAAGGGATGGAGAATTTAAGCGATTTCAACCAGGCCGAGGCCGATTTTCTCGGGGATCTCGACAAAGAAAGGCTTGCCTGCCAGTGCAAGATTCGCGGCGGGTGCGTCAAAATCAAATTTTAAACAAGGGATTTTATGACCATTACAAAAGAGATGACCATTGAAGAGATGTTTAAAAAATTTCCTCATAAGGGTCCGAAACTCGCCCAAGAACTGACAAATGCGGGCCTCAATTGCGTAGGTTGCTCTGCATCGACTTGGGAGACGCTAGAGGCGGGGATGTATGGTCATGGCAAAAGTGAGGATGAAATCCAAGATCTTCTCGGCAAACTCAATCGCATTTTAGAGGAAAAAGAGGACCTAACCACGGTCACCATCACCGAGCGTGCCGCCGCTAAATACAAGAAAATTCTTGAAGAGGAAGGAAAGGCTGGTTGGGGCTTGCGTTTTGGAGAGCGCGCGGCAGGCTGCAGTGGATTCGAATATTTTCTTGACTACTCTGAAAAGCCAAAATCAGGAGATCTCGTTTTAGAATCTTCTGGGATCCAAATCCATATGCACCACAAGTCAGCAGAAAGGCTGATGGGCGCTGTCATCGATTACGTAGATGGACTACAAGGATCTGGCTTTAAGATCACGAACCCCAATGTACGCAGTTCTTGCGGCTGCGGCAGCTCCCACGGGTATTAGAGGGCTCGAATTTTAGGGCGCAAGAAGAATTGGCTGATAAGGACTCCGAGAAAAGAGCACCCGGCAAAAACCCACATCGCGCTGACAAACCCCTCATGTGGATCGTTGTGTTGAGCTGTTTGGAAGACAAAAATAGCCGATGTCACAGCAGCGCCGATAGCGCCCCAAAGCCAGCGAACCATCATCGATTTGCCCGACGCAATGCCTGCCCTATGAAGAGGCACAAATTCTAGGGCAGATTGCATCGTGCACGCGTTGACGATGACAAAACAGGCCCCGTAACACAAAAAAAAGGGCACTAAAATCCAATAAGAAAAGTCAGCGGGCAGTAAAGCCATTCCAACAAAAGCGATCATTCCAAGCGTAGAACCAAGCATAATCAACCGTCTCGTCCCCAGCCAAAGAGAAAGTCTATTGATGCGCATGGAAAGAAAAAGGACCATCAACCCAAAGGGAGCAAAACTCACGCCGGCTTCTTGCGGACTCAAGCCCATCACTCGCTGCAAATACAGGCCCATGACCAAAATCCAGCCTGTTAATGTAAAGTAAAGACAAGAAGCCACTCCATTGGCCGCTAAAAAATGGGCCGCTTTAAAGACAATCGGATCGATCAATGGATGAGAACTTCTCTTCTCAACATAGAGAAAAGAGACGAGCCCGATCAGCATGGCTCCAAAAGTGAGGAGTGTGCGTATCGAATCCCATCCCCAGTACTGTCCTTGACTGATCGCAATTGTCAATAGAACAAGGGTGCTTGTAAATAGAAATACCCCTAAAAAATCTAGCTTTTGCCCCCCGCGCTGAACCGGTTGTCTTGGCATGTACAGCCAAGCCAGAAAAAGTCCAACCGCACCTAAAGGAAGGTTGATGAGGAACACCATGCGCCAGCTAAAAAAGTGAATGAGAAAACCCCCAACAACAGGCCCCAAAACCATCCCAAATCCTGTTGTGCCAACAAGGCCTGCGATCCAAGGAGTTCGCTCAGATGGCGTATAGATATGGGCCAAAATAGAAAGGGCGGCACTTGTCGTCACTCCACTACTTGCTCCCTGTATGAGCCGAGCTAAAATGATCTCGAAGGGATGGCTGCTGATCGCAATGGCGCCCGAACTGAGCATAAACACAAAAGAGCTGATGATAAAAATCATTTTTCGACCGTATAGGTCGGCTAACCTACCCGATGTGACTAAAAAACTCGAATTGCCAATAGCAAAAGCAGTCAAAAACCACTGCAAAGTGGGAATGTCGATCTTCAGAGATTGGGACATTGGATCAATCGCAACGCCAATGGCCAAAAAATCGATACCCGACATGAGAGAGCCGAGCGCTATGCCGAAAAACAGAAGCCAGCGATGTTTACGTGTCACTGCAAATTGCTCTTTCTGCTGCGTAGATGGCGTGGAGCTTCACCGAATCCAATACCGGCAAAGCTAAATCGCGTTGGGAAAGGATCAGGGGAAGCTCGGTGCAACCAAGGATCAGACATTCCGCGCCACGAACCTCGAGCAAACGGATGATTTCAAGCAGCGTTTGTTTGGATTTTTCCTTAATAATACCGGCAAACAGTTCATCAAATATAATCCGATGGAGCTCTTCAATCTGATCTGGTTCGGGAATAAGGATTTCTTCGGCTGTGGAATGTGTGAGTAGATATTCAGAATAATACTTCTCTGTGAGAGCAACCCGGGTCCCGATCCAGGGCTAACGCATGAAGATTTTAGTTTACGCCTATGAGTTGGCAAAGGTAATCCCTCTTTAAGCTTGCCCGAAATCGACGACGCTTAAGGCTTACCTTTGAGCTTGTGTCACTGCGCAGAATATTC
>JAKAFF010000067.1 GCA_021818045.1 bacterium | reverse complement strand
TATTAATTCAATACAATGCCACTTGCGATGTGCGATTTGTCGGCAGCTTTCACGCAGCTTAAATGTGAAGTTATTTATTACGATTGGTATCACCCCAAACACCGATTGATCTGGCCTACTATCTGAGAAAACGTTTGCTCTCCCAGAGAAAAAGAGTGCAGCAGCTCCGACTCCAAAGCCGCTACTTGGGGGGAGGTGCGATGACAAAAGGCTCTTTGCACAAGGTGCGTTAAAAATCGATTGGCAGAAAACTCCGTAGCAACAATTTGACCCAGTTGTTTAAAGCCGTTTGCTATATCGGGATCTTGCAAGCTAAACCCAAGGCCCAGCGCAATAGATGACCACTCTAATCTCTCTTGGAAAAAGGTCTCATCGACCCATTGCCCGTCTTGGGGAGGCCACTGATATAATGCACTTGCATGAATCGCTCGCAAACATTCAAGCGTTGCAGGAAAGGCGCGTATCCGATTTTCAGCTAAAGCCAGTAGATCTTTCACAAACTGCAGTTTTCCAGAGCAAGCATCCAGAAAAAAGGGCTTGCCCATTGCAATCATCGCCGATAACGCCTGAGTGCTGCTCACGGCAACAAAAGGCTTGCTTAAAGAAAGGAGTCTTTGAAAATCAAATCGAGATAGATCCTTTGGACACAAAATCCGCACCCGCTTCCCTTCCGAAGCGATGTTCAAATGAAAACACTCTGAACCAAAACGCACCTCGAAATCCTTCACGCCAAGATCCCATTGAAGAAACGCCCCTCCTCCCCTCTTTTGCTCCTCTAAATACTTAATAAACCAATCGAGCTGCGAAACACATAAATCAATCGCCCCTTCGTCCTTTTCCAAGGATTTCAATAGCGCATGAAGATAAATGGCCCCGCCCAAAGAACTTTTAAGATCGGCAAAATAAAAGTGGGCATCTTGACTTTTCCACTGCTGCACTTCTTCACTTTCTACTTGATCCCATTTCGCCTGTTTGAGTTTTTGAATGGGTAGGCCCATTTCTAAAAAGTGCAGTCCCATTGGGTAGCCATTCGATTCGGGGCGAAAATCAAACAATTCCCCCATTCCAAGATCTCCTATCCGCTCTACTTGCGCGCCTTTACGCCCCAAAAGATCTGCGAGAGAAGAGGGCATTTGCAAAATCAAATCCGCATCTGGCAAAAGCTGTTCGTCCAATCCCACTTGCTCTATAGATAGATCGGAAAACTGGGAACGCAAGCAATGGGCTGCCCATGCACCCACTTCTTGGGAACTTCCATGGACAATGCATACCCTCCCCTTCGGAATTGTGTGCGCGTATAGAGCAAAAAGGGGGCGCAAAGCAACCCGTCGTCTTAAACTAGGTAGATCGCCAAATCCTTCCTTAATGCGAGATTGAGAGATCTTGTTGCGGTTAAATAGACGGGGCAAACCGCGATACATTTGAGGTACGTCTCGAGTCAGATCGGCAAGCTCACTTACAGGAAACGACTCCATCAATTCCCATTCCACATTCTGAGATAATGACGAATGTAGTGCCTCCGTTGCCATAGACTCCCACCCTACTTGCTGCAGCAAAAGCTCATAATGAGACACAGGGGCATCTAATTCGTAAGTTCGGGAAGAAATATTGCGCAAATATTCGAGAATTTCTCGATGAAAGGGACTCAGGCTACCTTGACGCACGAAATCCCCTCCAAACAGAAAATTACCATTTACACATCACCTATTAAAGGTATGACCTCATAATCGATTTTTGAGTCACTTGTCAACATAATTTTACACCCCAAAATAGCCCTTCCTTTCTTCTCTTCGAAGGATTACAATTGAGTGACTCATAATCAAAGATTTACAATGTCAACAACATCTTCTATACAACCCTCTCCAGAGCATCGAGCCGCGCTCGAAGCCGCTCTTACGATCCTGACCTTCTCTAAAGACTTCGATGCGGCTCTGCGCACACTCGCCGTATTCTGCGAGCTTTATCCAAAGGAGGCACCTTTACAGATCAATAAGACATGCCAACAAATGACAGCCGCTCCAGAAGCGTGCACTCCTAAGATGCTTCAGACAATTCAGAGAATGCTTCTTTGCTTCTCTCCACCGAAACCAAGTCATGGACCTCTTGCGTAACTTAGGGTTCGTCGAGTTTTTGGATTCTTTTGCGTCTGCCCGTGCGTCCAAGAACCTTATCTGAGTGATTTTTTATTTTGCAGCGGCCATCTCAGACTGATGGTAGGTCTCCCACAAAATGCGAAAAGGAAGGCAACTTCCTAAAAGCTCTGACAGAGTCCCTTCCCCGATCTTTTTGCCTTGATCGAAGAAGATGATTTTGTCGGCATGTTCAATGGTAGAAAGCCTGTGCGCAATTAAAATTTGCGTCACCTCCCCATCCAACTCTTTCATGGCCAATTTGATCCGATTTTCGGAGATCGCATCCAAAGATGAGGTCGCCTCGTCCATGATGAGGATCGGCGCTCTTTTGACAAGCGCGCGAGCAATTGCGAGCCGCTGCTGCTGTCCGCCCGAAAGAGTTTTGCCCATCTCTGCAAGCACTGTTTGATATTGGCGCGGTAGATCCACAATAAATTCGTGTGCGTGCGCCTTGCGCGCAGCCTCTTCGATCTCTTCACTTGTAAAACTACGCCCAAAGGCGATGTTTTCAGCAACCGTGTCAAAAAAGAGAAAGGGTCTTTGCGGGACAAAGGCAATTTGCTCGCGCAGTGACTTTTGCGTAATGGCATTCAGCGGAATGCCATCGATCCGAATTTCTCCCTTTTGCACTTCGTAAAGACGCGGGAGGAGCTGGACTAGGGTGGATTTTCCAGCACCCGTGGCACCGACAAGCGCCACTACCTCGCCGCGCTGCACCGTAAAGCTTACGTCGCGAATGACCCATTCATCGCGATATTTAAACCACACATGGTCAAATTCGATGATGTTTTTAAAACCGGTAACATCGATGGCTCCATCCCGGTCGGCGATCTGCGGCTTGAGATGCAGCACCTCAAACATCCTTTCTGCAGCAACGACTCCCTTTTGGATATTGGCATTTTCTTCAGCAAACTTTTTGACCGGCTCATAAAAAAGATGGAGTAGTCCGCAAAACATGAGCAATTGCCCAACAGTCATGTGCAAAGAGTGTAAACCAAACAACACTACGATCGCCAAACACCCTGTTGCAACAAGGTGCAAAAGCGGGCGCGCCAATAATCCATACTTGGCGCTCTTGCTTTCTAGAAGTGCCATTTGATCATTTTGCTCTTTGTATTTGCGCAAAGAAAAGGCCTCCATTGCAAAAATCTTGACCGTCTGGATTCCGGCCAAAAAATCGAGGAGGACCGAGGTGAATGTTTCTTGGTTGCGCTGGATTTGTCGCGTGATGCGCTTGACTTGCCGCGTGAGATAAATCACAGGGATAATAATGAGCGGCAGGCCTAAGAAGATAATGAGAGACAGTCTCCACGAAAGATAAAAACAGGTGCAAAGGGTGGAGATCAGCGTAAAGGGGGTTTGTAGATAGTTGGTTAAACAGGAGTTGAGCGAAGACGCAATTTGCCCCGCATCGCCCACTGCACGCGAAGAGAGAGAGCCCAGGTTTTGCTCTTGGTAAAAACTTAAAGGGAGCGATTGGATGTGCTCAAAATACTGCTGGCGCAAGTCGCGCGTGATGCGGATGGATAGAATTTGAGTCACGTAGCGAGAGACAAATAAGGTCATCGCTTTGAAAAGGGCGACTGCCACGAGAAAGGTGATGAGAAGAGAAAAATCTTGTTCGACATCAAAGCGCGCAGCCAGTTTGTGCATGACCCATCCAAGCGGGTTGGCGTCTTTTCTTTGAGCCAAGTAGCTGGCTGCATCTTGCTTTGTAATCACGCCATCTTCATTGATATCGATGCTCTCCCATCTGCGCGTCACATCGGCCAAGCTAATTTTGTCTTTGACCCTTTTCCCCTCTGGGCTAAATAGGGTGAAAAAGTCGGCGCCTGTATTGGCCATGAGCCCTACAGAACACATTTCACATTGGTTGGCGGTGGTTAAAAGCAATAGCGAGACAAATGTGAGCAGGGCTAAGGTGAGGTGTTTGCTATTGCGAAGCGCCGCTTGTAAGAGCAGTTTCATATTGGCCCATTTTCCGAAATTTTTGGTAGCGAGTTTCTAATAAAACATCCAAGGGAGTGGATCGCAATGAGGCCCACTGCTCTCGGATAAAAGCTTTCACATTTGCATATGCAATGCTTGGGGCAAGATGCGCCCCCCCTAAGGGTTCAGCAATCTTGTGATCGACAATTCTTAAAGCCAAAAGATCCTCTACATGCATTTTAAGCGCCTCTGCAGCTATGGCACTTTTACTAGCATCTTTCCAAAGAATCGAAGCGCACCCTTCAGGAGAGATGACGGAGTAATAAGAGTGCTCTAACATGCCAATGACATCGCCTACTCCAATGCCAAGAGCCCCTCCAGAACACCCTTCGCCAATTAAGACGATGATGAGAGGCGTTGGTAGGCGGGCCATTTCCCAAAGATTTTTGGCAATTGCCCACCCTTGCCCCCGCTCTTCGGCGCTGAGCCCCGCATAGGCGCCTGGCGTGTCGAGCAGCACGACGACTGGAAGCTGAAATTTCGCAGCCAGATGCATACAGCGCATCGCTTTGCGATACCCTTCAGGATGAGCCATGCCAAAATTGCGATGGATCCGGCTTTCTGTATCGCTCCCCTTCTCTTGGCCAATCACGACATACTTTTCCCCATCTATTCTCCCAAGCCCTGTGATCATTGCTGCATCATCGCGAAATGTGCGATCGCCAAATAATTCGACAAATTCATCGCAGATGTTTTGGATGTAGTCGCTTGCATGAGGCCTTTGCGGATGGCGGCAAATGGCAACGCGCTCCCAAGGTTTTAGTTCAGAATAGACTTTGAGTTTCAAAGCCTCGAGTTTTTTCTCCATCTTGATGAGCTCATCTGAAGAAAAAAGCGGATTGCTCTGATTTTGCTCTTTTAGCTTTTTTAGCGTCTGCTCCACTTCGAGAATTTGCCGCTCGTGAGTGATACTGAAACGACCAGAAGCATCGGTTTTTGACGGCGTCGGCAACGCCTCAAAATGTTTGTTCTCACTCGCACCTTGGCCCTCGGTAAGGGTCGCTTGTTCCGAACAAAAATTTTGAGGCGCCTTCTTGTCAAATTCCCGATTCTTCAAGTTGTTGCGGTATAGCGTGCTCATGGAAAATGCCTCTCTACATAGGGGAGTTTGGCGAGTTTATAGTCTTTGACGATTTCAACAGTTGTCGGCTTTGTGATGACAATGGCAAACAGCTCTTCCATGTCTGCGGCACAAAGGCGAATACATCCATCGCTTTCATACTTGCCAATGCGGCTACAATCCTCTATCAACTGCCCATTTGCCACCTCCATCCAAGGACAGCCGTGAATGCCATACCCTTTAGCAGGCTCAGAACACCCTTCTACTTCTGTGCCAAACGGGATCCAGCGGGTGCCAAAAATGCGAAGCATCTCTACTTTTTCATCTTGAAACAACCCCATAACCCCGGGCTTATAGATCGCGACCTTTTCTCCCAGCTCATACTTTCCAATAGGTGTTAAAAAACCTGAGCTCCTGTGAGAATCTGCTTTGCCAAGGCCTACTTTGTAGGTTTTTAAAAGTCCCCTCTCCCCTGCATCGAGATCGAAATAATACAATAACATGCGGCTACGCGCTAAATCCACAAGGAGGTGAAATCGCAAATTCTTATCCCGCTTGAATACGTTAAACTGGTCTCCGGGAGATACCTTTTGGGTGAAGTAGTCGAGCTTTTTATTCAGGCTTCTCGCAATAAAATGGCGAGACGTTTGATAGTGCGTCGCATAATCGGCAATCCATGCGGGTCGATCCTTTAACCAGGGCACTCTGCTCGTAAAAGAGATCGTTTCTACAATCGGCAATTTATCGGAGCGCAAATCAAAGAGCTTGGAGATGTGATCCACTTCGGGAATATCTGTAGCGCCCGAATAAACAGGAGGAAGCGGTACGGGGGCTGTAGAGGTGCCAAGTGCAATTTCTTCTACTTGAGGAGGCTCAGGTGCGCGGTCTCGTCTCATCCACCCTAAAAACCCAATCACTCCGAAGAGAAGCACCGTGCCTACGAAAAAATACCTCACCAAGCCCTCCTTCAATCCCTCTTTAAATCCTCCCCATTATCGAAGAGGAGAAACTAATTTTCAATGACAAAGGTGACCTGCGGCATTGCTGCTGGAATGGAAAACAAGACGAGGAACTCGCAATTCCAAAAGCACCCCTCCCCGGCCAAGGGAATCACCTCTACGCGATGAGGCAGCTTTACGCAAATGCGAAGATGCTCGCACGCCACTTGGGCAGCTTCGCCTTGAAAGCGCCTCAAACTTCGGGGAACTATCTCCTCGGCGCCTACACGAATGTGCTTGGCTTTGACGTAAAATGCAAACTGCAGGGGCAAATCAACGGAAACGCCCACAAATCGCAAATCGAGTTGACAGCGCGCCATCTCTGAGGAGATTTTCGCCTCAAACCAAATATCAGAAAACGCGGCAGTTCGCATCCACCCATCCATCCCCCTGCCCGCAATGCCAAATTTTTGATTTAGCGATTGGGGTCCTAAAGCGCGGATCTCCACACTCTCAGAAATAATCACCCCAAGCGACGTCCCTTGCCCAGAAAAGGTGAAGGCGGTCTGCATCTTGGGAAAGCGGCATAAAAGAAGATCTTCCACTTCTTCAAGCCCCCCAAGCGGGATGGATGACAATTGATCAAAGAGGCGAATTACCTCTTTCTCATCAAAGAGTTCCTCTAAACACCAAAGCGGCGCGAATCTAGGACCTAAATGAAGGAGCCAAGCTGCAAGCTTTCCGGCTTCTTCGTGAAAGCCCAACTGTTGCCACAATAGCGCCATCTTGCAAAGATTTTGCAAGGGCATAGGTCCAAAACGGGGAACGTACGGCGGAAGAGCTCCCTCAGCCGTCTTGGCTACCAGATAGGATAAAAGAGGCCGACACCATTCAGCCCCCATCCCCTTGTCACGATCTATGCGAATCACTCCATCGAACAGTTCCATGGGAACTATTCAATGAGTTTGCGCATTTTCTTTCCAGGAGTAAACTTCACCGCTTTGCGAGCCGGGATCACAATCGGCACCGCAGCGTTTTTGGGGTTGCGGCCGATTTTTTGTTTTCTCTCAACCACTTCAAACACCCCAAAGTCGCGAAACTCTAAGCGATCTCCTTGTGACAACGTATCTGTCATTGCGTCGAGGAAAGCCTGAATGACACTGCGCACATCATTGGGATGTAGTCCCTTGGTAGATGATATCGTTTGAATCAGCTTTTTTTTGGTTATAGTCGCCATGTCGGGGCTCCC
>JAKAFF010000066.1 GCA_021818045.1 bacterium | reverse complement strand
TCAGGTAGAATCTTTTTGAAGCACAGCCTGCTTGAATTGCAAGCCCCAAGAGATTTTCATATGCACTCTAGACACCACCCCTATCTTGCGCGCATCAAAGAGCGTACTCGCCTCACAGGACCCACCTCCTCAAGACGCACCTATCACATTGTGTTAGATATTGAAAATAGCCCACTTTCTTTCCGGCCGGGGGATAGCATTGGCATACTGCCAACTAATCAACTTACAACCGTCGAAACCATTATCCGCCATTTCCAAGCCACTGGAGATGAAGAAATCTGCGATCCTAGATCACACCTTACAATGAGTTTTCGTCATTTTTTACAACACAATGCAAACATACACAAATTAACACCCTCGCTTCTTAAACTATTGGGAGTCACACATCCCGCCCATTCATTAGCTGACATCTCTCATGGATGCATCCACCCAACTGAACTTTGCCGCCACCTTCTTCCGCTATTACCTCGCTTCTATTCAATTGCCTCTTCCCCTCTCGTATTTCCAAATGAAATCCATTTGACAGTGGCTCATGTCGAATATAAAATAAATTGCACCATGTACACAGGCGTCGGAAGCCATTTTTTGTGCGAGCAAGCAGCCATTGGCACCACACCCATCCCCATCTATGTGCAACCTTCTAGCCACTTTTCCCTTCCCGCTCCTTCGGCACCCATCATCTTGATCGGCCCTGGCACTGGCATCGCCCCCTTCAGAGCTTTTTTGCAAGAAAGGCTCGCAACTCAAGCATCGGGTTTAAACTGGCTATTTTTTGGCGAAAGAAACCGCACAACCGATTTTTACTATGGCGATTTTTGGCAAGAGTTGGAAAAACAAGGACGCCTGCGCATTGATCTTGCTTTCTCACGAGACCAAAGCGAAAAGATTTACGTGCAACACAAGATTTTAGAAAATAAAAAGAGCATTTGGCAGTGGATTCAAGACAATTGCTACATCTATGTGTGTGGCAATGCCGAAGCCATGGCCACAGATGTAGAGACCGCCTTTTTACAAATTTTCCGCGAAGAGGGAAAACTCCTAGATGAAGAGGCGCGTAAATTCATGAAAACTTTGCGACAAACAAAACGTTATCTCTTAGATGTGTATTAGACCTCTGTCGAACCCCAGGCTTCGAAAGAGGGCTACTCTACGGTCGAGAGAATGCAAAAGCACTGTAATCCATCTCCACAGCCAAAATCCGTCAAACCATCGCCAGATGTCGCCGTAATGCCAACCATCGTTGGCTGAATGTGCAATACTGCTGCAATCGACTGCTTCATTTGTCCGATCCGTTTTTCAAAATGGGGACGCATGCCCTCAATAGACAAAGCCACATGCACAATCTTTTGAGCCCCCAACGTGCGAAGCGCCTCTTCCAGATATACCCGACTATCCGTGATCCCATTCTTGCCACATAGCTCTCTCGCAATACCCCCTAAAATCGGCACTCCACTCAAAGAGGAGATCGCATTACAAAGGGCGTGATATACAACATCCCCATCCGAATCTGCATCCAGACCTGGCACGCCATCAAAAATCACGCCTCCAACTAAACAAGGCTTTGTCGAATCCTCAGGCAAAAATCGATGACTATCTTGCCCGATTCCAGTACGAAAAATAGGTTTTGGTATCAACATAATCGGCAATTATGCCATATACATTGGGCAAGATTCAAGAATCTCATGTCCCGACTCCACATTTGCAATACTTTTTTTGAGCACGAATTGCAAACGCGCCGCACTCACACCCTTTCACACTGGCAGCGCTCCCATCCCATCGTGCTTCAACTGCAATTTCTCCCACTTCTTTATGCAAAGCCCGATGATTGTATCCTCGTGTCAGATCTTCCCCACAACCCAGACCCCAGATTATGCCTTGCGCCCCTTCCTAACACCTCGCAGATTATCCACTGGGGCCCCTCCCAATCTATTGCTGCGTGGGCAAACGAGCACAATATCCCATACCAGTCTCTCAACCAAGAGCTACTATGCCAAATGAACTCCAAAACCTTTTCCTTCAATCAATCTCCCAAGCTTCCCTTTGCACAATTGCTAAAAACCCCTGAAGAAATTTCAGCTTGGCTCATCACTACACCGGGCCCTAAGGTCCTCAAGCACCCCCTCGGCACAGCAGGACGCGGCCACATCTTAAACCCCAATGTAAAACAGCTTTACAAGGGACCTCTCATCGGAGAACCGTGGGTACATAGGCTCCTAGATTTCAGTACGCAGTGGGATGAAGGGAAGCTCATTGGCGTAACCCTCTTTGAAAATGAGCCTAACGGCACTTACAAGCGCACCTTTACAGGAGATCTGGATCCATTTGTCTTGCAAGAACACCTCTTTTATGCGCAACCGCTCGTAGATCAAATCAAACAGTTGGGTTATTCTGGCAACCTAGGTATCGACAGCTTTATTTATCAATGGGGGAAAGAAAAGCGCGTACACCCAATCGTCGAAATCAATTGTCGAAAAACAATGAGCTGGGTTGCTTTGCAAACGCCCACACAAGAGATCTCCTTTACAAAATCGCAATTCGGTAGACTGCCTTCCTCTTTGCTAGTCAATGGAGCCGAAATATTCTTTGCTCGCAATATTATACACACATGAGTTCAAAAGTTGGTTTTGGGCAACGCGAAAGCTGGCGCAGCCGAAAATCCAACTTTTGAACTCATTTGTGTATACTCCATAAAATCGTTGCTTTCGAGCAGTCTTCACGCTAGTCTAAGGGACTGTTAAGAAAGAACCTTTTAGTCAGGATAGGCATATGGACATGTTGAAAATTACCGGCGGCAAACCCCTTTCTGGGAAAATCAGAGCGGGTGGAGCAAAAAATGCCATGACTAAGTTGCTTGTAGCATCGTTGCTATCGAACAAAAAGTGCACCTTTTTCAACGTCCCCAATATTGGAGATGTGGACATCACGGTCGATTTGTGCAAAGAGATTGGCTCTGAAATCAATTGGGACAAAGAAAACAAGACCCTTACCATCCATACTCCATCTCTTAAAACCTCCTATATTCCGCAAAAATACTCTGGCTCTAATCGCATACCCATTCTCCTAATAGGCGCTCTTTTAGGGCGCACAGATGAAGACATTATTGTGCCAACAATCGGAGGAGATTTAATTGGCTCTCGCCCCATCGATTTGCACATTCAGTCACTACAACGACTTGGCGCTCGCATAGAGTACCGAGACATGAAAAAAGAGGGCGCTTACTTCGCTCAAGCACACGAAGGATTAAAGGGCGCCATTCTTACACTGAATTACCCATCCGTAGGAGCCACCGAAAATTCGATTCTTGCAGCCGTTCGAGCCAAAGGGACTACGCTAATCAAAAATGCAGCCATCGAACCTGAAATCTTAGATTTGATCCTTTTTTTACAAAAATTAGGGGTTCACATCATGGTCGATGTAGACCGAACGATTCGCATCCAAGAGACTCATGAATTTCATGAAGTGGAACACACGGTATTGACAGATCGCAATGAAGTAGCCTCATATGCCATGGCCGCTATTAGCACTAAAGGCCGCGTCTTTATTGAAGGCGCAGAACATCTTCAAATGATTGCATTTCTAAACAAGATTCGTGAAATTGGTGGCGGATTTCAGGTACATGCAAATGGGATTGAATTCTTTCATCACCAAGAATTGCGCGGAGGCATTCATCTTGAAACAGATGTACATCCAGGCTTCATGACAGATTGGCAACAACCATTTGTCGTCTTACTCACTCAAAGCAAAGGAGTATCCGTAGTACATGAAACAGTTTACGAAAATCGCTTTGGTTACACTCTCACCTTAAAAGAAATGGGAGCAGATATTGAATTATTCACGCATTGCCTGGGTAACAAACCCTGCCGCTTTACCTCAGCTAACCACATCCACAGCCTGGTGGTCAAAGGCCCCACTCCATTAACAGGCAAAGAGATTGCCATCCCCGATTTGCGCGCAGGCTTTGCCTATGTCATGGCCGCCCTACTCGCGCCCGATACAAGCACGATCGCAAGCGCCAATTTCCTCGACAGGGGCTATGAGCACTTAGTAGAAAAATTGATATCACTAGGCGCCGATATCACCCGCATTCCCTCTACACAAAAAAAGAGCTCTCCCTCCATCATAGTTTGACAAGCAAGGCTTACGGAAGGTAAAATACCTCCCTATGACCTCGTCAATCCCTCTGTGGCGCCACATTCAACGCAATAACTTCACTCAAATCAAAGTCCTATGCGATTACCTCGAATTGGACGAATCCAATCGTCAAAAAATTCTTTACTCGCCCCGCTTCCCCTTAAACCTCCCCCAACGGTTGGCAAACAAAATCGCCAAAAACTGCTTAACAGACCCAATTTTTCGCCAATTTGTGCCTCTTTGCGACGAGCAAGTGCCCCACCCCGACTTTGTACCCGACCCCGTACAAGATGCGTGCCACAGAAAAACAAATAAAATTTTGCATAAATACCACGGAAGAGCGCTCCTCGTAACTACCAGCGCTTGCGCTATGCATTGCCGCTATTGTTTCAGACAAAATTTTGCCTACGAAACCCAAGAACGCACTTTTGACGAAGACCTCTCCTACCTATCGACTGACTCCTCCATCAAAGAAATCATCCTCAGTGGGGGAGACCCTCTCTCTCTAAGCGATTCAACCCTGACCCAGCTATTGACGCAAT
Source organism: bacterium (assembly GCA_021818045.1). Lineage (GTDB taxonomy): Bacteria > Chlamydiota > Chlamydiia > Chlamydiales > SM23-39 > REEB52. The sequence goes on along the minus strand of JAKAFF010000066.1, from coordinate 2,740 downwards.
TAGATGCCATCCAACATCTCGATAGAATTCGCATTCACACGCGTTTTCCGATCGGCATACCAGAAAGAATTGATGATTCATTTTTACATTTATTAGCCGCTTGCAAAAAACAACTTTTCTTCGTCATTCACGCCAACCATCCAAGAGAACTCGATCTCGAGGTACTCCAAGTCCTCAAACGCATCCAGCGCCTTGGTATCCCTGTTTTAAACCAATCCGTTTTACTCAAAGGAGTCAATGACACAGAAGACGTTTTTCTCTCTTTGGCACAAAACTTGGTGAACGCGGGAATCCTCCCCTACTATCTACACGCCTTAGATCCCGTTCAAGGAAGCAGTCACTTTGCTCTAGCGGACGAAAGAGGACACCAACTATTGCATTATGTCCAAACCCATTTATCGGGATACGGCGTCCCTAAATTTGTCAGGGAAGAATCGGGCCAACCTAGCAAAACACCCTTAAACTCGAAATTATTTTTATATACAGATAAAATTACAGTTTACTAAAATCGATCTATCTGATAAAATAATTGCGATTAACAAGCAAATTGTTAATCATCCATAATTACCTTATCACCTTTTTATTGTTTGGCGCCTCCTTACCCGGGAGGCGTTTTTTAAATATTTAAGCTTAGGGCGAAATGGACCATCGTTTCTCCGCCTGTAAAGATCGCCTGACGATGCAATTTAATCCCCCAATCAAGCCTTGCGGTCAGCCAAGGATTCAGGGTATAGCGCACTCCAGGCCCTGTTCCCAACAAATAGTCACCTATTGGAGCGCCAGACACAATGTTATGATCCCGACCGTAGCCGTAGTCTAAAAACAGCAAAAACTGCAAAGCATCCTTACCTACTTTGTTGATTTTCCGTCCTATCAAGGAAAGGGCAGGACTGCGAATTTCGCCATTCAAAATAATGCCCCCATCATAATTGAGTTGTCGCTCCTCATATCCTCGCACCGTATCGTACCCGCCAATCCCTAATTGCTCACTTGGCAACAGATTTTGTGAAGAGACTTGAGCAGTACCCCACAATTCGCAACACCATCCGTTCGAAAAGCGATACAAGTATCTGAGAATTCCTCGCAAATATACCCATTGATTTTTCGCATCAGGCCGCAATCGATTGTAATCGGCATCACTCATATCTCCAAGCCACGGCCCGGGAGACCAAAACAATTGCGCATCAAAATCGATGCGAAACGCCCTATGATCTAACGAACCAGAGTAGCGCGCCATAAATTGCGACAGATTGACTGGCTGCGCAATATTTTCAAACGTTGCGCTATATGACACTGTATTATTCGTCCGTTTGAAATCAGCTCCCACCGTGCAATCGTGATAATATTGCGCACCCGCCACTAAAGGAATCGTATAACGCCCTGAAGCTTGCCAACTCGATCCGTGATTGCTCGTAGAGGGGAATGGCAGTGAGGCATGAATGGCAGAGTACCCACCATAAAAGGTGAGCATATGGGTCCAAGGCAGAAGGACGCTATATTGGCCTGTATGGGCATGAAACTTCGAGCTTTGGTAGGCCGAAGTATATTGATACGTCAACATGTGATCATTACCCAACACCAAATTCGTGCCCAACAAAAACCGTTCCCTACCCGTATTCTCTACACCAGTATTGTCAAATCCCGTATAAAAACGGTATGGACTACAATCTTCGACAATTAAAGAAATATCCGTAGTACAGGGCTCCGATCCTGGACCGTAAATTAAATCCACGCGCCGAAATGGATTTAAATTCATAAAATTCACATCTTTGCGCAGTTTTCCAAGATTGAGCACCCCATCGCGTTTTACAGAGAGATATTTTTCTAATCGACTCGAAGTTGTGTAACGGGCTCCCTGCACGCGAATATTACCCACCCGACTTTCTGTGACCACTAACTGCAATACCCCAAGAGTAATATCTTGATTGGGGATCTTAACCTCCACAAAAGGGAAGTCTTGCTGCTCGTAATAATTAATCACTTCAATCTTGATAGACAGTATTGTTTCAGAATTAAACTTCTTGCCCATATACTTGTTGCAGATAATTTTTTGTAAAGTTTTGTCCCCCCCAGGAATCTGCAGATTTTCCACCAAAAAATAGGGAGCTGATCGGAGGCGTTCTTCGTCTAATAAAGGGGTGTTGGGTCCCAACAATACAACGCCCCGAATCTCCTCGCTCAAATCTTCATGGGGCTCAGATTCTGCGCATTCCAACTCCTCGCAAGCGGGAGAAATAGTGGGGGTAGTGGTGTGAATCGTAGGAGCTGTTTTGGCAAGCGGGCCGTCTACCACTAAATTGCTTAAAGGAAATGGGCCGCTTTGCGGGAAGGAGAGGGGATCTGCAAAAGCGATTCCACCGCACGCGCCGATTCCGAAAAGCATCACCCAGACAAATGTTTGGAATACCGACTCTCTTTGCATCGCAACCAGCAATTTCCCCGTCCAATGGATAAGGGACCCCTATCGGCACGATACAAAATATCTATATTTTGAAAAACCGGTTTTTCCTTCACTACATCCGTTCGACCGTCTCAAGTCCTAGCAAATTGAGCCCTTGCTTTAGCACGCGAGACGTCAATTCACAGAGCACAAGACGACTCCCTTCTTCTGCAGAGCCCTCCACTCGGCAGTCGCGAAAAAATGCATTAAATTTTTCCGCGAGTTCGTACAGATAATCGGTCAATCGATTAGGGAGCAGATCCCGGGCCATCATCTCTAACACTTCGCCAAATCAACGCA
>JAKAFF010000065.1 GCA_021818045.1 bacterium | reverse complement strand
CTTGAACGGGAAAACTCCCAGAGAGGCAGCTAAAGAGGAGGAAAAATTAACCGGAACCTCTAACTAGGACTGGACTATAGAAGGGGGCAAGGTCAGGATCAGGTCAGGCCCAAGACCAGGGCTATCCAAAATCAGGAAGCCAAGACGTGATGAAATTCCTCAATGAATACTAAAGGCAAAGGTCATGTGCCTGGAGTAACGAATCCAGGCGGGACACCATGGCTACCGATTTATTAATTTGTGGATAAAAACCGCTGTTTGGCGCGCGCGATGCGCTCGATCTTCTGGTCCAGTTCGCAAAGATCCAAACGACCTGTAAGATATGCGTCTAAAATCGCGCGATATACGCGTGGAATCGTTTGGCGCAAAATCTCATCGACCTCCTCATCTAAATGAGAGCCATATAATAGAAGATCGCTGCCTGCTTGCAAGCTTAAAATGGCCGCCTCTTCTGGTGCATATTGCGTGGCAATCGCCCCCATATTGAGTGCGTCAGTAATGACGACTCCATCAAAGTGCAGCTGCGCGCGCAAATACCCTTGCACACACTGTTTGGAGAGTGAGGCCGGATAGGTGGGGTCTAAGGCAGGAACGAGGAGATGGCCTGTCATAATGCATGCTACCCCCTCTTCAATGGCCTTTTGAAAAGGGGGAATTTCCACCTCTTGCAATCTGCTCAAAGAGTGGGGGACGGTGGGCAATCTTTCGTGAGAATCGATCTCCGTATCGCCATGCCCTGGAAAATGTTTTGCGCAGGCCAAAACGCCGCCTGATTGCAGCCCCCTGATCATCGCAGCTACACATTGGGCCACGTGCTGAGGATCGCCCCCAAAGGACCTGGGCCCGATGATTGGGTTTTTTGGATTGTTGTCGACGTCAGCAACAGGGGCTAAATTCAGGTGAATTCCGACGCATTGAGCTTGTCTGCCTATTGCTTGACCGATTTGCGCGATAGCTTCAAGGGATAAGGTCCCAAGCTCTCTTGCTTTGGGAAACGAGATGGTGCCTGGCATGTGCATTCCAAGACCCCACTCTGCATCAGCTGCAATGAGAAAAGGTCTTGGAGAAATACTTTGCAAGCGGTTTAAAAACTGCACTTGCGAAAGGGGATCTGCCCCTTTGACAAGGGCACTTGAGATGTGAAATTCGTGAACAAGTTTTTCCCAATCGGCCCAATGATCCTCCCCTCGCAAGGGGCAGGCGGGCGGCATGAGAAGGGTCCCTATTTTTTCTTCTAAAGAAAGCTCGCTTGCATAACAGCTGGCCAAGCAGAAGAAAAGCACAAGCAGCTTAGAAAAGCGCACTAAAAAGGCGCGTGATGTCATGATAAGTCACAAAAATAAAAAAGCCGATTAGCAACACTACAAAAGGGATGATCAGCTTTTCCATAGTTTTGGCGCGCAAAGGGCGTCTTGTGACCATCTCGACAAGCGATAAAAGGACATATCCCCCATCCAAAATAGGCAAGGGCAAAAGGTTAAAAAGCGCAAGGTTTAAGCTAATAAGTCCCATCCAAAATAGGGCCTCTTTAAATCCGATGAGCCAGCTTTGCTGTACAACTTGAATGATCCCAACGGGTCCCGCGACGTATTTTGGGTTGACGGCTCCCGTAATCAGGCTGGCCAGTGTGCGATACGTGTCGCGCACTACATCGCCGAATTGCTCAAGAGGATTGGGGTTATAGCGCACCTGCCGATCCCTGAGAGATAGACCCAGCATGAGCTTGCTTTGAGACTCTTCAAATTGCTGCATCGCCTCTGCTTTTTTTGCAGGGTCGGAAATCCCTTCAATTTCTTTCTTAGCTCGGGCCATCTCCTGAGCGAATTGCGCCTTGTGTTCTTCAGAAAGGGCAAAGCTTTTGCGCGGTTTTGGAACGATGGGTTTGAGAAGATGCAAATCTCCGCGCGCAGTTACTGGCTGATCTGTGCCAATAGACGCCACGATTTGCTCTAAGTCGGCAGTGCTGAAAGAATCAAACTGCGCACTCGCCTGCGTCCAAGGAATCTGCCCGACTGCAGCCAAGTTGCGCTCTACAATCACAAGAATGCGGCGCGTTTGGAGTTCGGTGAGGAGCTGATAGGGTGTAGTGACGCGCATTCCATCTACAGCTAAAATCTGATCCCCATCTTGCAAAGATCCAAAATAGGTACATCGTTCACACTGATGAACTGCTTTTTGCAAATCTTCTTCATCGATGAATTGCAGATGCCCTTCCACTTGCATGGTCGGCGAGAGGTTATAGGGGATAAAGTAGAGATCTTGCAAGCGCCCTTGGAGCTGCGCTTCATGCTGCCAATCATCGATCTCTCCTCGTTCGGGAAGGGTCATTTTGAGATCGGAGATCTGCGCACGCGGCACTTTTACATGCATGACTCGATTGTCGCGCAAGATGGTTAAAAAGGCCGTCGAAGCATTGGTCAATTCACTCAGTTGCGGCTGTGAAAACACCACTTCGCCATCCACCCAAAGCAAGCGATCGTCTAGTTGGATGCCGCTATCTGCGATGGGAGAGCCCGAAGAGAGGGGGGTGCCTGCAAAAATCAGATATGAAGCGGGAAAAAGCCCTCCAATAATGGGCAACTTCCCCTTAGCTGTGCGTGTAGATTCTAGCGTATAATTAAAAGGGCTTTTTTGCCCCGTCACGTAGTCGAGTTTATAACCTTCAATATGGGCCGAATCTCCCCCGGTGATACTGGCCATCAGCAAGTCTTTAAATCCTGCAATGGGATGGTTGTCATATTTTTCAACGACATCTCCAGGGCGCATTCCTAAAGCGAAAAGGGTCGATTTTGGATCTACCCATCCAATCTTGTTGGTGAATTCTGCAAATGGCTTATTGCGGCCTCCAGAGAGCCACAGGATCGTGAAAGCAAAGAGGGCAAAGAGGATATTGACAACAGGGCCCGCAAGGGCTACTTGAATTCTTTTCCACGGGCTTTTCCCAAAAAATCCGTCGGGTATTTGAGCCGGTTCTACGTCTCCCTCTTTTTGCATGCCAGCAATCCGAACATAGCCTCCAAATGGCAATAGACAAATTTGCCACTTGACGCCGCTATGCATCCATGTGATCAAAGGCTTACCAAATCCGATGGAAAAAGCTTCAACGCGCATGCCGCTGCGGCGCGCAACCCAATAGTGGCCCAGCTCGTGAATGAAGACGAGAACGCCTAACCCTAAGACAGCCAGAAAGAATGATAAAATGCTAAATACCACTACGCAACACTCGCTTTTTTACGTGCCTGTCCATCGACTTCTAAGACTGCCTCCAAGGTTAGCAGATTCTGCGGATGGTGGGAAGAGATTAATTGATCAAGCTTCGAGCCAATCTCTTTCCAAGAGATGTCCCCCTTTAAAAACCGCTCGACGAGGATCTCATTGGCAGCATTGAGAAAACAGGGGTAGCTGCGCCCCTCTTTAAGGCTCTGCATTGCGATTTGTAAGCAGGGGAATTTTCGGTAATCCGGAGGAAAAAATGTCAGGGTATGGTTTTTGACAAAATCATATGGAGCCAAAAGGCCCATTTTGCGATCCGGGTAGGTCAAGGCGTATTGAATGGGCAAAATCATGTCTGGATCGGATACTTGCGCAAGCATTGATCCATCGACAAATTCCACAAAACTATGGATGCGGCTTTGCGGATGGATGATCGCCTCAATGCGGTCTGGCTCAATGTCAAAAAGCCAGCGCGCTTCGATGAGCTCCAAGCCTTTATTAATGAGTGTGGAGCAATCCACAGTCACTTTCGGCCCCATGCTCCAATTGGGGTGCACTTTTGCCTCTTCAGGGGTGACACTCGATAATGCATCCAAAGATTTATGTAAAAAGGGCCCGCCGGATGCGGTCAAGATGAGACGGCGCACCGATGCGCTCTTTTCTCCTTTGAGACACTGAAAGAGGGCCGAATGCTCACTATCGACAGGCAAAATCGGGACTTTGTGTTTTTTGGCAAGCTGACTGACGAGTTCCCCCGCACAAACCAAGATCTCCTTATTGGCAAGACCAATCTGTTTTCCTGCTTCAATGGCGCAAATTGCGGGAGTCAAGCCAATGCTGCCAGTCATGGCAAGCATCGCAAAATCAGATTCGGGAAAGGCGGCCACAGCTTTTAAGCCGTCCATTCCCGACAAAATGGGAATATCGGGCAGTCTGCAGCGCAGTTGTTGCGCTGAGAGCGGATCATACACAGCTATCAGTTTTGGACGAAATTCTCTTGCTTGGCGCTCCAAAAGATCGATGTTTGATTTTGCGGCCAATGCCACCACCTCTAGATCCGATGCCAAGTGGCGCGCGACTTTGAGAGTGCTTTGACCGATAGAGCCCGTGCTGCCTAAGATCGCAATTTTTTTTCGCATAGGGCAATTTTAGCCGATGCGACCGATTTTGCGCACATATAAATAAGACCCATTAAAGTGGAGACGATGCCAGCGGTAGAAAGAGGAAGATCAAACAGCTCTAGACTCAGCCGCGAAAGCACTACGCCTAAAATAGAGGCCCCGATCCCCACAATGGGCGTCCACAACAAAAGCCCCCGCAGGCGATTACAAAAAAGGCGGGCGGTGAGATAGGGGCCGACTAAAAAACTCAATACTAATAGCACCCCAATTGCCCGAAATGCCGCAATACAAGTGGCGGCGATGAGGAATAAGAACAGAAAATGAAACACTCCGCAGCGAATGCCGAGAGTTTTCGCAAGCTGTCTATCAAAACTGATCAATTCAAACTGACGATAGAAAAGAAAAACGGCTGCCCCATTCATCAAAGCTAAAGCTAAAGCCAATTTGAGATCTGTCACTTGCAAAAGCTCCGCATTTCCCATGACCGCTTCGAGCCCAATGTGCACATCGCGCATGAACAGGGTGACTAAACAGATACCAGCTGCAAATAATGAGGTAAAAACAAGCCCGATGCTTGCATCTTCTTGCAACCGAAAGTAACGGATCAATCCTTCCGTGAAAAAAGCAGTGAGCAAGGCGGCAAAAAGGGCTCCCAACAAGAGGTTGCTCCAACAAAACAAAGCCCCCCCCGATAGCAAAAAGGCTGCGCCAATGCCCAACAGAATCGTGTGGGATAAAGAGTTTGCAAACATCGTCATGCGGCGCAATACGAGAAATGGCCCAATGAGCCCTGTTGCTAGCGCAATGGCACACAAAACCCCCATCTGCAAAAGATCGCTATTCATTTTTTCTCCGGAATAGGTTGCTGGTGAGGATCTTGCTTTGGATCTTTCAACATCTGGGTCAAGCGCTGCTCCATTTCAGGGGTCAAAATGTGCTCCATCTCTTCTGCCGTCTGGTGCACTTGTTCCGCCTTGTATCCAAGCCGCTCGGTCAAATACAGCTCCCACAGGCGATGTAAGCGCACAATGGTTGCCGCTTTTGCGCTGCCGTCAAGGGTTAAGCGCAAATGGGCATCCAACCAGCCCGCTCTCTGCAAGCGCCACAGGGCCAGTTTCAGCGTCAAAGAGGATGCATCGCACAAAGCACCGTGCCTCCAGATCCCTTTGAGAACGTTCTCTTCCACCGTTTTTAAACGAAACGCCAAAATGCGCATCCACCGAAACACGATCCCCTTTTTGGGGGCAAAGAGGAGAGATAAAAAAGCAAATGTAGTGCCTACAAGAACGATAGCAGGTCCCGTCGGTAGGTTCACACTCATGGACAGATAGTTGCCCACCCCAGCACTGAGCGCACCAAATAGGGCAGCCAATCCAAAAATGGTGTGCAAGCGGTTGCTATATTGTCTTGCAGCAACAGCCGGAGCAATCACCATACCCGACATCAAAACCACCCCAACGCTGCGAATCCCTACAATGAGCGACAGCGCCAAAAGCCAAAATAAAATGCGCTCTAAAAGGTGCACAGGGACTCCGATACTGAGAGCGAAGTGGCGATCGAACAAAAAGCTATGAAGCGGGCGAAAAGCGAGGATAAAAAATGACGCCACAACGACTGCCAAAGAGCCGTAAATCCAAATATGGATATCGGTCATCGTCGCAGCCTGGCCAAACAAAAGCATTTGCACTTGTTTATGCCATACGGGCCACTTCGTCTGGATGGCAGACGCAATCGTAAGTCCTGCCCCGAAAAATACTGCTAGCACAAAACACAAGGCAGCATCTGCTCGCACTTTCCCTTTTTGCTCGAGCCAATCGATCCAGCGAAGGCCTAGTAAAGAGGAGATAAACGCTCCCCCTAAAATGGCCACTAACGCCCACTCTTCGCTATTGGGAAAAACAAGCGCAAATAAAGCGACCCCTAAAGTTGCCCCTGGATACGTTGCATGAGACATGGATTCGCTGAGCAACGAGCGCTTGCGCAAAAAAAGACAAACCCCGATGAGCGATGAGGCAATGCACATAAAAATGCACCCCCAAAAAGGCGCTCGCAATACCGGATCTGTCAAAAATGCGATCATAGGATCCCAGTGATGCTTTTTGCCGTCAAATTGGCAGCTTCTTCAAAAAGGAGCTGTCCCTTGCCAAAGGCGCGCGACAAATTCTCTTTCGTAAACACCTCTTTGACGGGCCCGCATCCCAAAAGCCGTGTATTTAAAAGAAGCGCCCAATCAAAGTACTCTTTAACCGTTGGCAAGTCGTGATGCACGATCAAAATGGTTTTCCCCAACTCTTTTTGCCTACGCAAAATGGCTAAAATCGCTTTTTCCGTTGCTAAATCAACGCCTGCAAAAGGCTCGTCGAGTAAATAAAGGTCGGCTGATTGCAAAAGCGCCCGGGCTAAAAAAAGGCGCTGCTGTTGTCCACCAGATAGCTCGCTAATTTGCCGATCGGCGAATGCAGACATCCCCACCTGTTCTAAAGCCAAAGCTGCAGCTTCGCGATCCGCTTTTTTCAATCGTCCAAACAACCCCAATTTTCCGTAGCGCCCCATCAACACAAGTTCCATGGCCGTAATCGGAAAATCCCAATCGACCGACTCTCGCTGCGGAACATAAGCCACTTTATCTCTCACCAACGCAGCGGGCAGACCAAAAAGAGAAATTTGTCCGGAAAGTGGCTTCAGCAGGCCCAAAGCTGCCTTCATGAGAGTGCTTTTCCCCGCTCCATTTGGTCCAATGATCCCAACCATGACCCCTTTGGGAATTTGAAACGACAAATCCCATAAAATCGAGGTCTTTCCGTACGTGATATTTAACTCTTGAGCATCTACTGCATATTCCATAAATGTGTCGCTATTGTATTTGCATTTTGCTTCATCATCTCTAAATAAGTAAGTCCGCTCATCGCATCTCCATAAAGAGGCTCTTTGCAAATGACAATTGCAAGGCCCATCTCGCGCCCTGCACTTGCAATTTTGCGAATCGAATCGCGACTCACGTTGGTCTCAGGAAAAAGAACATAGATCTTTTTTTGGGCAAGATAATCCAAAATATTTTGAATATCTCGCACGTTGAGCTGTCCTTCCGG
>JAKAFF010000064.1 GCA_021818045.1 bacterium | reverse complement strand
CGACATGGGCGCTCTCAAGGGAGAAAACCGCATCTTAGTCCGCTATGGACTGAAGCAAATGAAAAAAATGAAACGCGTAGGGCTATCTAAACTATTTCAAATCAGTGAATTAGAACCAACTAACGTCTCCCCTGCAGAGATCGCCTCAAAAGTGGCTCCCCGGTTGAATAGTTTAGGCAGGATCGCCGATCCCATTAAAGGGGTAGAACTGTTGTTAATTCGCGATAGCAATGCAGCTGAGGCGCTAGCAAAACAACTCGATCTGCACAATTTAGAGCGGCAAAAAATCGAAAAGCAGGCGGCCGATGACATTGAAGACTATCTGAGCCATCACCCCGAAATTGTGCAAGAAAAAGCGATCGTGCTTTCCTCTGACCAATGGCATCCCGGAATCATTCCCATTCTGGCAGCGCGCATTGCCAAACAATACAATCGTCCGACTCTCATTATTGCAGTAGAACAAGGAGTCGGGAAAGGTTCTTTACGAACAATCCCAGAATTCCCCTTACTTCCCGTGCTTAAAAAGCATGAAAATCTGTTACTTAATTTTGGGGGTCACGATTATGCGGCAGGGCTTACGATTAAAGAGGAGAACATTCCCGCCTTTAAGAAGTTATTAATTGAGAGCGCAAGCGGCACTCTTAAAGAACAAGATGTCATCGAAAAACTGCATTTAGATGCAAAAATCAATTTTAGCGATTTGACTTTTGATTTCATGGAATCGCTCAGTTTACTAGAACCCTTTGGTCATGAAAATCCAGCACCGATTTTGTACTGCGATGCGACCCAGATTTGGCCGCCGAAAGTCGTGGGCAAGTATCACTTGAAACTCTTTTTGGAACAAGGAGATCGCATGCTGGAAGGCATTGCATTTGGCCTAGCGGGACGCAGAGAGCAAATCCGCAAGAAAAACTTACCCTTGCGCATCGCCTTCACACCCCATGTGAATTTTTTTCTAAACAAAGCTAGCATCCAACTCCACATCAGAGATTTTCAGCGCAGAGACGTTATACACAAATGAGTGTAAAAGTTGGATTTTCGGCTGCGCCGCTTTCGCGTTGCCCAAAACCAACTTTTGAATTCATTTGTGTATACAGATGCAACGACCACTAAATAGGCTGTTGACTTCCACAATGTATTTTTAGTATCTCATTGAGAGGGTGTTTCAATGAGAATGCGTCCAATTATTTTGGCATTTGCGATTGGTATAACGCAGCTATACTCCACCTCATCTAATTGGATTGATCCTACAACGCCTGGCAATTGGAGTACCGCTGCCAATTGGAACCCTGCCACAGTACCTAGCAGTTCAGGAGATACGGCGACACTTGCCAATGGGGGCACTACACCCAATATCGCGAAAACAGTTACAGTAGACACTGCGGAAACAGTAGGCACATTGAATATCGATAATGGATACGCCTATACTGTTGCTGGCGCTGCATCGCTGACATTACAAGACCCCTCTAACACAGCAACAATTTCTATTACATCAGCCAACGGAACCGCCCTACACTCCATCACGTGTCCTATAACACTTGCTAGCAATCTCACAATCAATCAAGCCTCCGCTACCGCAGCCGGAGCATTCAGCATCTCTAACGTCATTAGCGGAAGCCCCAGTCTGACACTCACTGGTGGCGGAGCACTGACACTATCTGGCGTCAATACCTATCAAGGGGGCACAATCATCAATCAGGGGACTTTAAGTGTTGCAAGCGATGGCAATTTAGGCTTATCAAATACCACAATCACTATCGGAGCTGGTACTTTAAAAGTCACAGCCAGCCCTCTATCCACTTCCCGACCTTTCTCTTTAACAGGCGCTGCAACGATTGATATCGCAACGGGCACAACTACCCTCTCTGGGCCCATTTCTGGCACCGGTTCCTTAACTTTAGTCGATAGTGGCACGCTTGTTTTAGCAAATAGCACCAACAGCTATCAAGGGGGCACCACAATTTCAGCAGGAACGCTCAGCATCAGTGCTGATAGCAATTTGGGCAATACTTCCGGCACTTTAACCATCGGTCCTGGTACATTGCTTCTCACTAGCGCCTCTTTTTCTTCTGCACGTCCTGTAACCGTAAGTGGCCAAGCAATAATTAGCACCAATACGACAGGGAATACCGACACATTTTCAGGAGCGATTGGCGGGGGAGGTTCTTTAACCGTGACTGGAGGTGGAACCGTCATCTTAACAGGCAACAATCAATACAGCGGCGGAACCACTGTCGACACTTCTACCACCTTGCAAGGCTCCACTCAATCGCTGCAAGGAAATATCCAACTAAAGGCATCTTCTACCCTCCTCTTTGCACAAAGCAATAGCGGCAGCTATGCGGGGAGTCTAAGCAGTGCTGCATCCGGCAACGGCACCCTCACTATTCAAGGCTCAGGGGCCCTCACTTTTAGTGGGAATAACACCAGTTTTTCTGGAGCCACCTACATTACGCAAGGCTCCCTTGCTATCACAGGATCAATGCTCAATTCCGCAATCACCGTCTCTTCAGGAGCGACCTTAGCAGGCACTGGCTCGGTAGGAGCCGTAATCAGCAACAGCGGCATCCTGGCTCCCGGAGCTACAGGACTTGCGATTCATGGCAATTTGACGTTGAATGGCACATCTAATTTAACCACGCAAATTACACCCACAAGCGCCAGTCTACTGACCGTTACAGGGAGCGCCTCTCTCACCGGCGCCAGCGTAACAGTGGCCCCTGCTGCCGGATTTTATGGCGTTAACTCTTGCTACACAATCCTCTCTTCTGCAGGACTGGGAGGCACTCAATTTACATCAGTCACTTCTACGAGCAGCAATTTTATCCCCTCTTTGAGCTATACTGCAGACCAAGTCGCCTTATGCGTGCAAATCACCAATCCATTTTTTGAATTTCCCTTTGCAAATCAAAATACACAAAGCGTCGGCAACAACTTAACAGCTCTCAGTTTGGCGAATGAACTATCTCCCAGCCTTACCACCATTCTCGACTCTTTGATAGGGGAAAGCTTTACCACCATCAATACGGCACTTAACCAAATGCATCCTGCGCCCTACAGCGCTTTTTCCGAATTGCAAGAGGAAATAGGAGCACAAATCATCACCCTCTTTCACCGCAAACCCATCCTCAGCGACATCTGCTGCAGATCGACTCGCTTGTGGGTAAAACCATTTGGAGACTCTTTAACTGAAAAAAACCATGGCGAAGAATTTGGATTTACCGCCAATTCTGGAGGACTCGCCTTAGGACTAGATGGGCAAGTGAGCTCTCGCGGAACGCTTGGAATAGGAGCCGCTTGGAATAACGGCCACCTGCAATGGAAAAATGGACATGGGCATGGAGAGGTCAATAGCATCCTCGGCTCACTTTACTCTGATTGGCAACTAGACAATCTATACCTAGGAGCCGCCGTCTATGCAGGGATCGACTATTTTGACACTACAAGACACATCCGCATTCTCAACGTAAATGACAAAGCCCAAGCCCATTTTCAAGGCCTCGACATTGCTGCACAAGCAAGCGTTGCCTACTTCTTTGGAGCACCTACCGCCTATATCTACCCTTATGCCAATTTTGATTTTCTTTACTTCAATACGCGCTCCTTTCACGAGCATGGGGCGGGTGGCCTAAACCTCAACGTCCAAAAACATGTGGCCTCCACCTTCCGAACAGAGATGGGACTTGCCCTACAGGTGATCGATCTAAATGGCACGGAAACGTTGGCTATATCCCCCCTGTTTTCGCTAGGCTGGGTCAATATGTGCCCGATAGAAAGGCAAAATTATCACTCCACATTTGCAGGGGCGTCCATCCCCTTTTCCAGTTATGGGTGGGACCAGACCTGGAACCTGCTGTCCCTAGATTTTGGCCTAGGGATCTATTACTGCTGCTTTTCATTAGACTTGCGATACAACGTGGAAATGTCCGCAGACAAGCATACTCTACTCTATAATCACTTCGGCAACTTGCGTTTGGACTGGAAGTGGTAAAAAAAAAATCGCCTAGCGCCATCTGTCACATTTCGTGACAAGTGGTGCTAGGCGATTTTTTATAGCCTTTTATAGACTAACCTACTTTGGGTCTTTGATTCAGATAATTGTCTTGGTACAACTTAATATCATCTGTATGAATCACCCAAGCGGCGCCTTTGCGATGAGCTTTTAAAAGACCCACGCGTGTAGCGTAATAAATCTTTTGTGCGGGCACACCTAACATTTTTGCTGCTTGATTGACTGAATAAAACCCTTTGCGACTATCAAATAACAACTCACCGTCAAACATGGATTTTGTACGAGAATATTTGTTATTGCGATACTCCTCTAGGTCATCCAGATGGATCGTCCAACGAGTTGCATCTTTTGTCGCTTTTAATTTTTTTTGCTTAATCGCAACATAAATCGCCTGCCGAGTGACATTGTTGATTCGAGCAGCTTCCGTAATGGAAACAACTTTCGCCGAATCTTGGCCCTGGGCTTGGCTCCATGTTTCTGAATTCATGGTTCCTTCCTCCTAAACATTCTTCTTTTTTTTCTTCTTATAATTTTTTAAAACAAACGCCCAAATAACTCTCGCAAAGTCATTTATTTAAATGCGCAGTGTTTTTAAGCATTTGTTTTGCAATTCGCTATTTAAGTAATGATTATTTCATAATAACGACTATAAATCAAACGAATTCTCTCCTTTAGACCAAAATTTTTGGAATATTTTTTAGAGTCGCACAACAGATTTACGATGAATCACTTATCCTCAAAAATTTCCATTACGTCATTGCGTTTCTCACTAGCGACAAAACACCGCGTTCCGATATATTCAAAACTTTGAGTGACCGAACCGCACCTCAAATGTCTAACAAGATTGATGTAATATGCGTATAATCAAGGTATTATGAAGTACAAAATCGGATTATTCCTTCTCTTTGTATACACTTTTTTTTGCGAAGCCAAGCCTCCGCAACTGACCGCACGAGACGTCAAAAACAAACTTGAGGAGGTGCTGAAAGCGCACGTATACCATAAAACATTTACTCCTGAATTGATGCAGCGGACGCTGCAAAACTTTCTAGATGAACTCGATCCCACAAAATCTTATTTACTGGAAGAGGAAGTCGCGCAATGGACTAATCCCAGTGAAGATATTTTACAAAGAGCGTTATTTGGTTTTAGGAATAGTGATTTTTCTATATTCCATGAAATTCACGCAACTTTTGTCAAAGCCATTGACAGAAGAAATGTGATCGAAGAAGAGATTGCACAAAGAGAGCTTCCGAAAGGGATCAAAAGCGAAGAGTTTAAAAATCTTACCTGGACAGCCACTGCTGAAGAGCTTGTTGAGAGGCTATTGCGCATCAAGGCACTGCAACTAGAGGCCGCGGAAAAACTGGGGAATGATACCCGCGATCGATTTGTGCAACGCCTACAAAAAAGACGCCTGAACCGGGAACAAGAATTTACTGGCGGCTTACCGGATGAACAGCACAAAATTGTTTTGGCCTATGTGCTGAAAGCTGCGACCGCGGCTTTGGATGCGCATACCAATTATTTCACGCCCACAGAGGCCAATCAGTTTATGATCCAAGTGCAGCAGCGGCTCTTTGGAATTGGAGCGCAATTACGGGACGATTTAGATGGCTTGTCCATCGTGCGCATTCTAGAAAACAGCCCTGCTAGCATGAGTAATAAAGTCAAAATCAACGATAAAATCATCGCTGTAGATCATGAACCTGTAGTGGGCATGGAAATCACCGAGGCGGTCGAATTAATTCGCGGAGAAAAAGGGACTCCGGTCTCTTTGACGATTTTGAGAGAAAACAGCAACGCCCCCTCGAGGGAAACAGAAAAATTAGAAATTGAGTTAGTGCGCAATGAAGTCGTTTTAGAAGAAACGAGGCTTGAAGCCAATCTCGAACCCTATGGCGATGGCATCATTGCACATTTAAAGCTATTTTCGTTTTACCAAGACGCCAAAAACTCTTCGGCTATCGACATCCGCAAAGCGCTTGAGCAAATCAAAAAAGACCACCTGTTAAAAGGCGTAGTATTAGATTTGCGCAGCAATGCAGGGGGACTGCTCACGCAGGCGGTGAATGTCACGGGGCTATTCATGAACAAAGGGATCGTGGTTTCCGTTAAAGACAGCACAGGCAGGCTGCAACATTTACGAGAAATTGAAGGCAAACCTGTTTGGGAAGGGCCCATACTGTGTCTCGTGAACCGAGCCTCTGCATCTGCGGCAGAAATTGTTGCACAAACACTGCAAGATTACGGGCGCGCTATAGTCATTGGCGATGCACACACCTTTGGCAAAGGCTCCTTTCAAACCTTTACGCTAGACGCCGTCTCTAATCCCAAGGTAAATCCGCAAGGTGAGTATAAAGTGACCCGGGGACGGTATTACACCGTATCGGGAAAAAGTCCCCAATTGACAGGGGTTCTCTCGGACATTATCGTGCCCGGAATTCTGTCCGAGCTTGATATTGGAGAGCAATTTGCCAAATTCCCCCTTGAAAACGACCAGATCGAGCCCCATTTTGACGATGACCTAGCAGACGTTACTCCCTTTCATCGCATCCAGCTCGGTCCCTCTTATAAGTACAACTTACAAACCCCTCTGACGACTTATAACGCTTATATGGACACCCTCAAGAAAAATTCGCATCTACGCATTGAAACCAACAAAAATTATCAAAGTTTTTTAACCGAAATACACAATAAGAATTTTGACGCTGAACCCATCGATTTATTTGGGCAAAGCGATTTGCAGCTTGTGGAGACATTTAATGTCATGAAAGACCTCATCTTTCTGATGAATGCGTCCAAATAGTTGCGCTTTACTCCTCAGATCGTCAAAATAGAATCCTATTTCACAAGGATTGTTCATGACTGTTCGCGTTCGCATAGCACCCTCTCCCACAGGAGACCCCCATGTCGGGACCGCCTATATCGCATTATTCAACTTAATTTTTGCACGTCATTTTAAAGGACAATTCATCTTACGGATCGAAGATACCGACCAGACTCGTAGCCGCCCTGAATATGAACAAAATATTTTCCGCGCGCTGAACTGGTGCGGGATTACCTGGGAAGAAGGGCCCGATGTAGGCGGCCCCTACGGCCCTTATAGGCAATCAGAACGCACCGACATCTACCGGGAACATGCCTATATGCTTCTTGAACGGGGGCACGCCTATAAATGTTTTGCTACCCCTGCAGAACTGTCCGAAATGCGCGAGCTTGCCGCCAAACAAGGCAAACGAGCCGGATACGATCGCAGATACCGCAACTTAAGCCCGGATGAAGTACGCCAAAGAGAAGAAGCCGGCCAATCCTTTGTCATTCGGCTCAAAATGACCCTGACAGGCGAATGCGTCTTCGACGATCAAATCAAAGGGCGCATCACAGCGCCTTGGGCGGACATCGACGATCAAATCCTCCTCAAATCCGACGGATTTCCAACGTATCACCTAGCCAACGTCG
>JAKAFF010000063.1 GCA_021818045.1 bacterium | reverse complement strand
CAACTTTGGCCTTACACGATCGTAAAAAAGGCTGTACATTAAAAATTTCATTTACTAGGATCTCAGCTCCTTCAAAGCGATTGATAGATTTTTGATCAGGAGATGAGATTATGAGTAGTGGTCCGCTACTTCCTGCTTTGACAATTGGGGGACCTCCCATCCCAGAGTCGATGTGGGACAGGGTTTTTAGTGGTCGATCAGGCCGTGTTGTACAAGCAGCTACATCCGCTATTACAGCGGTGGCTTGCACGGCTCTGAGAGCGCTGAACTTCAATCGAGTAGTTAATGGGGTGAGCACTTTGGGATTGGGGTGCGCAATTACCCCCCTTGTTTCTGCTTTTGTTCCAGAGCAGTACGATTCCAATTTACAACAAGTGTTGCATTCAGGGTTTGGTGCTGCGAGTTTATTTTTGATTACGCAGCTCATGTACAACTATCCGGTGACATCAGATGGGGTACTTGCCGCATCTGGGGTGATGCTGGGAGTACACGTGTCTTTGGTTGTGCGTAAGTTTTTTAAGAGCTTGCGGGGGATAGAAGCGCCGATTTCTAAAGCAATAGAAGGCGTGCGGTTTAAGCCAATTGTCTCGCCTCCGATGAGAGCTGTCTTGGCAGCTAAGTTGACTGCAATTGGCGTAGGGGCTTTTGTTTGGGAGCGCTCAGTAAGAGCGGGGCAGTTGGTTTATCAGGGGCTCTCTTCGTGGCTTACTTGCTATTATGTGGGTGATTTGGCGGGAGATGCTCTAGCGCGGTTTGTCAATCGCAAGATAGAAGTAGCAGATCCAGAAGGCAATCTCTTTACTCCTTGGCGCACTGTTAAAAAAGCTGTGGGCACATTTTCCTATTTCGCTCTCTCTTTGGTGATGGTTCCTTGGACCTATGAACCTAAAACTGCAGCGCGTACGCATCAACTGTGGGTGGTTGGTACTATCGCAGGTTTGCTTTGTGGGTATGTCAAACGGTTACAGCAAGAAGAGTTAGAAGAACAGCCGATTAGTACGGTAGATGCTGCAAGACCTCGACCTGCGGTGGAGCTCATGCTGTATAAAGTATGGAAGGTGGCCTGGCCTATACTGACTTTTTGTGGGGTGAGTTCTTTTATTATTAGTCAGATGGGACCGAGCGGGTTGAGCTGGGAGGATAAAGTGGCCATTGGCCCTATGATGTACTCCGGGTATTTGCTTGGCACGCTCCGGCACCTTTTTATTGAAAGGTGTTGGGATGTTTCAAAAACGGCCTATGATGTGCGTGATTCCTGGACATCCAAGGTGCTAAAATGGTCCGTTCTTTCGCAGCTGCATCCTCGGATTGCAGGGATTAGCCCTGCGAATCTTTACTATCTTTTGGTCAATGTCGTAGAAATGAGTAGTGGACAGACACTCACATCAGTACAGCGAGGGTTAGTCTGGGCGAGTTGGTTTTTTTATGGGACGGCCATGAGTACTGAGTTGGGCCAAACTTCTGGAAATCTTAAAGGATCAGCATTCCAGGCTCCCGCTTTAGCGTGGATGAATCTGGTTTTGACATGGACCACCTTTTTGCGCACAGGAATATGATGGTCTCGCGTGTAGTGAGTGTTTTAGCAGGTGGATCTGTACCCGCCGATTTGCATCCTTGGGAGTTGTATGAAATCAGTCGTCATTTAATTCAATTAGCTGGATTGCCTGGGGCAAGTCAGTTAAGGGTCCCTGTGGCAGTTCAGAAAACATACCAGGCATACGTTCGTGCATTTGGTCAGATTCTGAATGGGTTGAGGGGACACAGAGAGCATGCAACTTTGCCCTTTCAATATACGGATTTGGCTGAATTAAGGCAGTTTGTAGAAGAATATGCCATGCGCGGCGAAGATCCATCGAAATATTTTCGCACTTTGATGCTTCAGACGCCATACATGGTGCCATTTCCTCAAGAGGTATTGCTCTACCCTTGGAAATCTCAAGAGCTTTTGGAAGTGGCTCAGCGCGTTGAAACAGCAAGATGCACCGTTTTTCCGTCACTGATTCGTTGTATAGAAAATGATGCAGAAATCGTGGCGGATGATGCTGATGCCAGACAAGGTGCATATTTTGGTACAGGCGTACTCTATAATAGAGGGCGAGTTGTAAATTTTTGGGAAGTGGCTCGGCGTTATGCGGTGTTGGATCCTCGAGTTCGATCTCGATTAGGGGGACTTGAAGCGAACATGCATTTACGTCACTGGTTTGCGGGGCAACGAGTGGGATATGATTGGTTAGAGCCTGCGGTTTATGCCAATTTTCCAGATTATCTCGGGCGTGTTTGTGTACTGAGTATCGCACAAAATTTACAAGTGGATCCAACTGTTCTTGGGACCTGTTTATTAGCAGGGTTTGCACAAGATTTGGTGCGTTTTGATGTGGTGTTTTTCACCCAAACGAGGACTCTTTTGCAGGCCCTGGATCTTGCAATATTGCAAGATCGTCCATCCTATTCGCTACTTCTTGCTTTTCAAAGATATTTTTATTTGGTAACTGCGTATTCAGTCACTCCAGCCAATCAGCCGACATTATTAAAAGTGTTGTTAGAGGGGCGGTTGTCCAAATTGGAGATTCCTGGATTTTGCGACAAGAACACTCCTGATGAAGCCACTATGCGTCGATTCGCTCAAGCATTTCAACTCGTTTGTGAGCTTGCATCAAATCGGTCTTATGTTCCTCATCTTTTAACTCTATTGCATTTGCTTTGGACGACTCAATATCCAGAAGCGTGTGAAGAGTTGGTGCGAAGTGTCTATAGCACTGCAAGGCTTTCTGCTGATATATCGTGGTTGCCTCTTGTAATTCGATATTGTCAGCTGCACCCCTTTACTGAAAGGCAGGTGCGTGAGATTTGGCCTCGTTGCTATGAAGGGGACAGAGGTCTTGCAGAGGCTTTACGACAGTTTTCAGCACAGGTTGTATGCGCTCAGTTAGGTGGTTTGGATGTGCTGCAATCCACTCTTTTTGAAGCGTTTGCAAATCAAAAAGTCTCTTCTCGCGTAGTGAGAGAAACGGCCCATCTCCGAAGATTTTATGAAACTTCTTATGGAGATGATGGGGATGTTTGGTTGCAGTTGCTGCAGCAGTTTTTGTTTGTGATCAAAATTCGGGGTCTTACGAGGGAAGATGATGCAGATTTGTTAGCGTTACTGATTGCGAATAGAGAGCGTAGATGGGGTGTGTTTCCTGGATTTGAGCAAAGGAGGTGGGAGAGAGAGCCACAAGATGGAGGCAAGTTTTCTCGTGCATGGCGCAAAATGCGCGGAGTTGTTTCCTCGGAAAGAGGCCATTTGCAGGGTCAGTCCCCTCTTGCTTTGTCTCTTTTATTGTTATTTTGGCAGGCAGTAGATCAGCAGGCCTTATTTGATTTGTATGATGCTCTTACATTCGAAAGAGTTGAGCATATTGAATTTTTTGTCTCATTTTGCACGCGAATTGGACGGTATATTACATCTCAGTGGGCAATGCTTTTTTCTGAAGGACGTTTTTCTAGCTCTTCTGATCTTAGACAAAGATTGGGTGATTTTGCGCGAATGGCTCTAGAGGTTACGTTATCAGATCCACTTGCTCAGTCCCCACTGGGCGCGCGTCTTTGGATGACGGAAGCGTCTCGCGCGATTTTTTTGCAAAAGTTACAAGATCCCATGGTGGCGGCGGCCGTTTGTGGTGTATTGCATCAGGGACATGCGGAAGAAGATGGAGCGTTAATGGCCGATGGAATTCCCGAATTTGTGAATGCAATTCGCGGCTTTTTGCAAATTGTTAGGGAAAGGTGGGTAGAAAGGGAAAAATATCCGACGCTTTTTGAGATGATTCTTGTTGCAGAATCTGTGGATGCAGCGCCCGCGTTAGATGTAGATGTAGATGTAGAAGTGAGAGCTCCGCTTGGCGGGGAAGAGGAGTTGGGTGAAGAGGGCGGATTTACAGACTGCTGGAGATTCTTAGAAGAGGCTTTTTTACCCCAAGGGGAGACATTTGCGAGAAGAGGGGAAATAGCCCGCAGGGTTTGTACAGATCGGACTATGTGGCCTTTGCTGAACTTTTTATTGCATAGTGAGAAAAAGGGAGCCTGGTTTCAGTTATTGGCACAGTTGCGTGAGCGGACAAATATTGGCTTGAGTCCTAGGGGTGTGCTTCAGTTTTGTAAAATGCACGAAACCAGAATTCAGGAGGGGGTGATTGGTCAATTTGGGGTGTTATATGCCGCTTTGGCTACACAATTGCAAGGCTATGGGGTTACAGAGGGTGTAGAGAGTCTTTGTTTGGTGCCTCCTTTAGAAAATGTAGATTTGTTATTAGCAAATGATAATCTTTTGGAGGAAGTAACTAGTTTTTTACGAACGCTAAACGCTTTGTCACAGCCTATAGATTTGCAGATTTTACGGATGTATTTATTGCGTCCAAATCCTGCTCTTGCAGCCCTTTTGTATCCGCCGAATCCATTTGCAATAACCGTTTCGCAAGAGTTGTTGCGGCGTGTTTTAGATAACGAAACACCTTATGTAAGGTATAGGGGCGATGCCACAGATAAGAGGTGGTTACAAACGGCTATATCATTTACTAAGGCGGATCGCGAAAGCTATGGATGGGATGATGGTCAGACGCTTTTGGGTTGTCTTGGATATTTGGCAGCATTGAAGGATCCCCGCATTGCCGAGGATGAACGATTAGCGCAAGTCATTGTTGGGCGCACTTTCATGATACAACTCGAGGGGCACATGCCACGATTAAATGGGGAATTGGCCTTGTTTCTTCAGTCTCACTTGCCGTCTTCCCTACCCGATGTTGGTGCATTGGCGTGGGTACGAGAAGAATTTTGGCGGCAGTTGATGCAAGGCAGACAATTATATCGCGTGGATATTGAAGCATTGACGCGCCGATTAGAGTCATTTACGACAGCCTTAATGCAAGGCATTTCAGATCAGCGAGATGTTTATTTTGCAAAATTCATGCAATTTTTTCGTGCAGCATCCGCCCCTCCTATACAGCCGTTGACGGATGCATTGCATATTGCCGGTCTCACAGATGACGGCCCTATTTGGGATGCAGATCATTTGGCAACGCATGAAGGACAGCTTTGGCAGCTATCTAGGGAAGTGGCTCTTTGGTTAGGGTGGGATATTTTAGGGCGCGATCGGACTTTTTCTGTCTCTTTTTTCAATGCCGAAAAGGGACGGGTTTACACACAACGAGTAGTTCTCAACACTCGTTTTGATGTGCTGCAACGAGATGGGCAAGAAGAAGCCTTTTTTGCAGCTTTATCTTTGTTGAGACGTGTTTTGATGCAAGAGCCGCAAGAGCCTCTTGTGGAAGAATCCTTAACCACTTGGGTCGAGTCAATACCCAATTTTGCGCAGGAAATCGCAACGCTCTCCCTTGGACATGGACACATCACGACGATTTTAGAGTTTTTATTAGAGCTCAAAACTGTGTATTGGAAGGGCTTTATTGCAGCAAGTCTTGGCAAAGAGCCTTCTTATGAAAAGAGACGGCCACTGCATCTTGTGGCTGGAGATGGCAATATTTTTCATGCAAGAGGCAAGCGGATGTTGATGCTTGTTCCTGAGGATCGAGTGTCACACGAGGCAAGAGAGGCTTATGCATCGAATGTCTCGGATGTGACGGCAGGAAGGTTATTTGACGCGCACACTTTGGTAGAAGAGTCGAGAGAGTGGACTTCGCTAGGAGTGCAGCTTGTTATATGTGATGGTGAGGAGGAATTGCCTGTTTCTTGTCGCGTCTTTAGGAAGGGAGAAGAAGATGGAAAGCTCAATTTAGTAGTTTTCAAAGCTGAGATTGCCGATCAAGAAGTGTGCTTTCCTATGCAATATAGAAGAGATCAGCTTATGGAGAAGAGACGGTTTATTGCGCATTTGCACCGCCATGTGCTGCTTTTGAAGTCCGCTGTATATCGCGCGCTTTATCCTTTAAATCGCGACATGGGTGTACGAGTCCCCTATGTGCGCGTAAATTTTCAGGAATGAGTCTACTTCCGTATCTAAATAGTCGTGAACTTGCTTGCTGGCAAGCCCGGTCAGGGCTTGGGGGTGGAACTGTTTTGGGTCTAGGTTTAGCTCTTTAACAATTTGATCAATGGGTTTTCCTGATAATCGACGCAATGTTTCATGTACGGCTTGTCGATCTTCTCCTCTTTTGGCAGCTGCCATAAGGAGCGGTTCCATTGCAAGATGGGGAATCTGTGCTTCAAGATGGGATAAGGCTTTATTGCGATCCACGTGTAGATGAGTTAAAAGATGCAGTAGTGTATTGAGGATTGCATCTGTACCCAAAAAAGCTTCGGGGATCGTCAATCGTCGATTGGAAGAGTCATCGAGGGAGCGCTCCAGCCATTGAGTAGCTGTTGTATATGCGCCGTTTTGTGCAAGCGACATGACAAAACGGGCAAGGCCGCAGATGCGCTCTGCGTAGATGGGATTGCGTTTATAGGGCATCGCAGAGGAGCCCACCTGTTCATCATCAAACGATTCCGTAATCTCCCCTTCGTGGGCTAAGAGCCGAATATCGGTTGCCATCTTGTGGATAGAGGCCCCAAAGGATTCCAGAAGATTGAGGATTTGTAGGTCTATTTTGCGCGTATATGTTTGGCTTGCAATGGGGATCACTTTTGTAAAGCCAAATTGTGCTGCAATGAGCGTTTCGAGTTCTTTGACTTTTAAAGAGTCGTTATCGAGGAGGGCTAAAAATGAGGCTTGCGTGCCGGTTGCCCCTTTTGCGCCAAGGAAGGGAAGGGTGTTGATGGCTCTCTCTAATTCTTTAGCATCGAGAAGCAGATCTTGGAGCCAAAGGCATGCCCGTTTGCCGATGGTCGTGGGCTGTGCGGGTTGAAAGTGGGTGTAGGCAAGACAAGGGGCTTCAGCAAAGGTTTTTGCAAAGCTTGCAAGATGGCGGATGGCTTGCACTTGCTTATGGAGCAAGAGCGTCAAAGCTGCTTTAAGCTGAATGAGGTCGCTATTGTCGGTGACATAGGAAGATGTGGCGCCGAGATGAATGATGGGTTTGGCTGTTGGACACAAATCTGCATAAGCGTGGATGTGGGCCATTACATCATGGCGAAATCTTTGTTCGTAAGAGTGTATGACGGCAAAATCGATGTGATCAATGTGTTGCTTAAGCTCTTCGATTTGTTGATCTGTAATAGCAAGGCCCAATTTTCGCTCTGCTTGAGCGAGAGCGGTCCAAAGTTTACGAAAGGTGGAAACTTTGAACTGAGGAGAAAAAAGGCGAGACATCTCAGGACTGACATAGCGCGCCGTGAAGGGAGAAACATATTCTTCGTGGCGCGCTAAATCCATGCGATCACTTTTCAATCAGTGTGTGCAACTGAGTGAGCAGATGGGCGACTTGCCGCTTTTCTTCTTCGCGCAATACGCAATGGCGATTTTTCAGTGTGTCGCGCGCTCTTTTGAGTAGAGCGATGGCGTTAGATGCAAAGTGGGGAAGGCGTTTGTCGTCTTCTGG
>JAKAFF010000062.1 GCA_021818045.1 bacterium | reverse complement strand
GAGCTGCAACCCGCCGCCGATTTTCTCCATAAAGCAATCGCCCACCTCAACCAAAATCTCCCCCTTCGGGCGCTCTCGTTAACCGCTGAAGAAGAGATCGTTGCCTCCCAATACAATTTTCTCACCAAAAAGAAGGTACTCTACATCTGCAATGTAGGCGAAGAAGATGTGCCTGCGTTCGACAATCCGCTCGTTCAAATTGTGCGCGAATATGCTGCCAAAGAAGGTTCTCGCATCGTGCCCATCTGTGCGCGCCTAGAAGAGGAAATTTCTCGCCTAGATGAAAAAGATGTCGCGGAATTTTTGAGCAGCTTAGGACTCAAAGAATCGGGCCTTGATCGACTGATCAAAGAAGCTTTTTCGTTACTTGGCCTCATCACCTACATTACGACAGGAGACATCGAGACGCGCGCCTGGACCATCCAAAAAGGGACCACAGCTGCGCCTGCAGCAGGAAAAATCCACTCCGATTTAGAAAAAGGGTTCATCCGAGCAGAGGTAGTCTCTTTTGACGACATGATCCGCTATCACGGCAGGGTTGGCGCAAGGGAAGCCGGCAAAGCAAGATCTGAGGGCAAAGACTATGTTGTGCAAGACGGCGACGTCATTTTGTTCTTCCACAATTAAAAACAATCCTCGAGCCTATATATACAAATGAATTCAAAAGTTGGTTTTGGGCAACGCGCAAGCTGGCGAAAATCCAACTTTTGAACTCGTTTGTGTATATCTTCAATCAGAGAACAATAGTCCCTGCTCAGGAGACAATTGTTTTTTTACTTTTTTTTTACCGTGCTTGTCTCGCGGTTCGTCAACAGAGAAATAACCGCTTCTAACTGTTGGGTTTCCACCTCTAATCGCTGCACCTCATCACCCAAAGTCTGTAGTTCTACTTCTACCTCTTTAGGGTAGGGGGATAATTCCCAGTGCATTTTTTCGAGTTGAAGCTGTTGTAGTTGCGTATCCGTTAAGAATAAATGAGTACGCGTTTGGTGCAGCGTCTGATTTTTTTCTTCAAACTGTTTTTTTAGCTGCAAAAATAACGGTTCGATCCGCGATAAATGGACCATCTTCTCTTGAGTAAACGTATGGATCTTCTCTGTTTGAAAATCTGTCCTTTGCGCAAGCGCCAACGCCTGTTGTAACCGCTCCCTTTCTAAAGAAAGCTCTACTAAACGATCCAAAGCCGCCGCCCCCTCTTTTGCTGCCAGTGTTTCCTTCTCACACTCCTCTTGCATGGTGGCCAGTTGATTCAGCAGCTGAGCTCTTTCTTCTTGATGGCTCATCAGCGTCTTTTGCAAATCTGCCCGCACCTGTGTCAAAAGCTCTGACAAGGCGCTTGCCTCTTGCTCCACCTCTTTGACTCGCATCGTTTCTCGTAGCTGCAACCGAGTCACCGTTTCATTCAATTGGAGCAACTGTTCTACTTCACAACGCGCGGCATTGGCCTCTTCAAACAATTTTTGATTCTGAATCGCCAGCTCTTCACAGGAAACCAATCGGGCAACTTCTTGCTCGCTTGTCTTAAGCTGTTCTTTCAAAATGAGTTCTTGTCGCGCGTGATCTACCGCCAAAGCTTTAGCTGCTTCTCCCTCTTGAATCGTCCGCGCTGTGGTTTTGCGAAGCACATCATTGAGCATCAAAATAGAGGCGTACTCACTTTGCAATTCTTCAAACTCTTTTTGTATACTTTCCAACTTTTCTTGCAATGAGAGCTTTTCGTGCAGAGCCTCGTCTTGGGCCCTTATCCTCTCTTCTTCTAAATTGGCAATGGCCGCTTGACGCGTATCGATTTGGGTTTGCAAACTTTCCTTCTCAAGCCGTAACCGCTCTGCCTGCAATGCAGTAATAAAACAGGAAAAGCTAATCGATCCTTCGATCCCTAGTTGCCAAAGATGATCCGAAATAAAAAAAAGGTGTCTTATAATTGCCCAACATCCCAGTAAAATCAGCGAGTAACAATAGCCGCGCAATTCATAGCGAGTCGAAAGATATAAACCCACAGCCGCAATGAAAAGCATATCCAGCGCAGACGAGCCATTCGTGCCAATGGCAAGAGCACATAAAAGGAATAAAGGCCCCCATACAAAGCTCCCTTTCTCTAGCAAGCCTGCCCATTTTTCTTTCATAACAATTCGATTGCCCTCCCAAGCGTCAAAAACCCCTTCTCAAAACGACTCATATCAAAATGTTCATTTGGAGCGTGAATATTATCTGTCGCAAGCCCATATCCCATCCCGACGACATCTGCTTCTAACTCCTTGGCCAATTTCGCAATAATGGGAATCGAAGCGCCGCAAAGCACCTTTTTACATGCCCTTCCATTCACCTCTTCGGCAGCTTTTGCAATCGCTTTTGCCAAAAAAGAATCTGAAGAGCCCCGGAACGCTGGTGCGCCCCCAAAAGAGTGAAAAGCGATCTGCATCCCTGCAACCACATGGCTTTTTAAAAACTCGATCAGTTTCTGCTCAATTTTTTTGGGGTCTTGGTTGGGCACCAATCGACAAGAAATTTTAGCCGTGCAGTGCGCTGGAATCACAGTTTTCACCCCCGCGCCAAAATACCCTCCTCCAATCCCATTGATCTCCAAAGTGGGGCGAAAGAAGTTGTTTTCCGCCATTGTACGCCCCCTTTCCCCACCGAGCGCCCCCACCCCGAAGGTTTTTTGATAACTCTTTGGCTCCAAAGCAAAATCGATCTGTTGGCGCAAATCTGCGGACGCCTCTACAACATCGTCATAAAATCCATCGACTTGAATATACCCCTGGCTCCCCCACAGCTTGGCTAGCAACTCGACCATCGCCCGATTGGGATTGTAGGCAAGTCCGCCATGCTCCCCTGAATGCAAATCGCTATTTGAGCCCGTCAACGTAACCTCTAATGCGACCAACCCCCTCGCCCCTAAAGTAATCGCAGGCGTTACCTCATCAAATTGCCCAAAATCGACTACTAAGATAGCATCTGCCTGCAAAGTGCCTTTCAACTGAGACAAAGCCATTTCTAACCCTTGACTTGCCGACTCCTCTTCCCCTTCGATGCACAACTTCACATTCACCGACAAAGGGCCGATCAACTCATGCAAGGCACGCATAGCAACCACTGCATAAAAAATTTGCCCCTTATCATCGAGCGCACCTCGCGCATATACTTTGCCATCTCGCATTGTGGGCTCGAACGGGGGACTTGTCCAAAGCTCAAGGGGATCTACAGGTTGCACATCATAATGGCCGTAAATGAGAACGGTTGGCGCTGCAGGACCGGCGCGCAAATCTTCTGCAAAAACAATAGGTTGTCCTGTCGTCTCAATCAGGCAAGACGTCATTTGCGTATATTTTGCAAGATAATCGCGCACCCACAAAGCGCAAGCGCGCATATCTTTCGCATATTGCACATCGGCGCTAATGGAAGCAAAGCGCAGCCACTGAAAATATTCCTCTTGTACCTGTGTGCAATGCAGATTGAACCATTCTTTAAGCCGACACAATGAATTCATCGAAAAGACTCCAAATATTCTCGCAAACAAAGAGACCTTAAAGAATCGTTGTTTTCGCACAGGTTGTTTCGGTATATACACCAATAAGTTCAAAAGTTGGATTTTCGGCTGCGCCAAAGCGGCGCAATTTACCTATCGCAAGTGACCCTATATTTTAATATTGGGTCACTTGCGATAGGCGAATTCCACCAGCTTTCGCGTTGCCCAAAACCAACTTTTGAACTCATTGGTGTATATGGCCAATCTCTTAAAATGCAATACAAAAACTCCCGCTAAGACCTTGAAGGATTAAATCATTGCTCTGAGAACCCGAAATATTAGTAAAAAATTGACACTGATCCAACCAATCCTCAATCTCATACCCCAGCTTGAAAGCCACATGATTTCGATTTTGCCTCAAAAGGAATTCCCACTCAAACCCAAGAAAACTGTGAAAAACAAGCACCCCAAAATTACGATCGGTGGTCTCTAAGTTAATCGTGATGGCAAATGTATCTAAAAACTGATTGCGAATTGACCAATGTCCCCAAAGATATGCAAGATCAAACATACCAACCAAACTAAATGTCTGCTTTAATCGAGTGCTAAGACACCATTTTCCCGTAACTCCAGCTTTAGCTCCCCCAGCTTGAAATTTTTGCGTTAAGTTCTCATTGGCTAGAAAGTCGGTTAGTGCAGGTAAAGTCCAAGAAGATCGAATCCATTGATTAATCCATCCCCCTTTCAATCCAATCGCAGGGCGAATCAAAAAGTTTTTGTCAATAAAAAATGGGCGCCCTAAATCCCAGTCAAACATGTTGTAGTGAATATCAATACTTGCTTTTCCTGTCGAAAAAGGCCCTATGAAAGGAAGATAAGGAGCCAGCCTGTGAGCCAAAAACCCTGGAGTAATGCTCACATCTCCGCCTCCTGCATGGGCCAATGCTTTGGACTGAAACCAAGTATAACTGATGTTTGAATCCCACCGATCGTGCTCCATCGCGCATCCCAAACCCACTGTAAACCCAGGAGCCCAATCAAATACAAACATCTGATAACTAGACGTCCAATCGTTCGAGTTCCCTTCACTTGTGTAAGCCCAGTCTATAGACTCACTCGTGTACCAATAGTTTGCTTTTGCGAAAACATCAACTGTAGAAAATGACTTTTCGGAACCACTGGAACACAAAGAAAGAGCTTCACTCACAGAAGCTCCCGCAAGAAAAAAATATATTCCTCTCAGCCAGAGTCTATTAATAATCATATCGAACATTGAATGTGATCCCTTGTAAGGTCAAATCATGATGCAAACGCTGCAGCTGAAAAGTAGCCACGCGCAACTGGTTCAACCACAGCTGCATTTCATACCCCAGTTTAGCCGCAAAATGTGATCGGTTGTTACGAAAGTCGACTTCCCACCCAAATCCAAAAAACCCACCAAACATCAAAGCTCCTAGAAAGTCATTTTTTGTGTCTACAGAAATGGACTGAGACAAGGTGTCTCGATAAACATCACTGCACGACCAAACACCCCACATTGTTGCAGCAGAAAGATCCCCACACAAATCCAAAAAATGGGACCCGAACATACCGATTCTCCATTTTGTTTCAATCCCACCTAACGGGCCAATGCCCCAAAAATTGTTCTTTAGTTTTTCTTTACCTAACTGATCAGTGACGAAAACAAGCTGCTTGATTAAATGATCATAAGTTGCCTGAATAGACTGATGAATCCAACCTCCTTTTAGACCTACAAATGGACGCAAAAACAAATCTTGACTGACCCAACATCCCTTCCCAATCCCCCAATCAAACATATTAAACAACAGATCCCATCGCACAGCCATCTCCGCACAAGAGTTTCCACTCAAGAAGGCTGCATCAAATTCAGGGAAAACCCAAGTCAAAGGTTTAGGAGAAACCGCATTTGTTGCGCTGGTATCAAACCAACTCCAATTACAGATCATATCCCAGTCATCATGAGATAGATTATACCCAATGCCTATTCGGAACCCATAATCCCATTTAAAGTCAAAACTAGGAGTAAATAACACCACGGGGTTTCCGACATTCACAGCGTGAGTCCAAATAGAGGCAACTTCTTCGGAAGCCAACCAAGAAAAGACGCTGGCAGTAACAACGACATTATTTTTAGGAGACACTGCGATAGTTTTTTGTGAAAAATCCGTTTCTAAAGACCCATCATTCTCTCGACACTCTCCCACTTGAGCAATTTGAACATATTCAATACCTCCAACTCCCAATCCTACACAGTATAAACTAGAAGCGATTCCGTGCAGTACAAGACATGTTAAAAAGCGCAAGAATCGTTCTCTAAAACTCCAAGAACACATCAAACGTTCCTCCTTGCAAAGCGAGAATATTATTAAATCTTCCTCCGACAAAAGAATAGAACGTCAGCTGATCTAACCAAAATTGTGATTCATACCCCAATTTGAATGTCAAATGCATTTGCCTCAATGCAACATCCCAGCAAAATCCCATTAAAGACCGAACTGTGGTAGCGCCGTTATTGATATGTTCAGTCACGATATTGATGACTTGTGAAGCATCGTTTGTGAAACGATCCCTAAAAGACCAACGCCCCCACATGATCGCTCCAGAAAAGTCTCCAAATAAAGCAAAAATGCGGGGCATAAGAAACCATTTTGTTTCAATTCCTGCTTGAGGCCCTATCCCCCAAAAGTTGTTTCTCACTTTTTCGCAACCAACGAGAAAAAAGGGAGCACCGGCAAAAGATCCGGTCAAATCAGGATTAATCCACTTTGAATCAATAAACTGATCAATCCACCCACCCTTGATCCCAAACATGAAGCGCAAAAAAAGAGCCGGGCTCAAGTGAAAATTGCGATTAAAATTCCAATCAAACATATTGAAAGTCAGGGTCCAGTCAATGCTTGCTTTTTCGTAGCTTGGACCCGTAATGCCCGCCCCAGCAGTGTTGTCTACATAAAAAGCGCCCATAAAAGTCGAATGTACAGCTCCTGGATCACTTGAAACAGCATCTCTTCCTTGGGTATGGAACCTGGTATAATAAGCTTGTGTGTTCCAGGAATCGCGCAATTTCTCATACCCAATCCCGACTCTAAGCCCTGGCTCCCAATCAAAAGCTACCGCCTTCAGGAGGTTCGAGGAGGCAGAGCCTTGTGTTGTGATCACTTCAGCCCAACAGTCCGCACCCGATTCACGAGCCGTCCAAAACATAAAATCTGCCACAAAACTAAAGGAGGTCGGATTCGATTGAACTGGCACTAACAAATCTGACCGTTCACTTGCAGATAAAGATACTCCGCCAATACCAACAATCCAAAATATCCAGAGGATAATTACGGCCCTGCCCAATACTGACCTGAAGTCATGCGTACTATAGCGCATTGTACAACCGGGTTTTAGGTGGGGATCTTGTCAGAAAAATACATTCCTTACAATTATTTAAATCGGTTTGCTTTGGGCGGCATTGAGGTGGAACGGGTATATACCACAAATGAATTCAAAAGTTGGTTTTGGGCAACGCGTAAGCGCATACATCTTGGACACATGCCCATCGACGCTCATGGAGGCAAAGAGCAACTACAGAACCTACTCCTCTTACAACTCTGTACGATTCAGATTGAATCATTCCTTGAGTCGGCATAACAGAGTCATCGCTGGGACCTTGTTTCCCTCGATCGTAAAAAAAATTGATTCAGAAAGTCACTGAGATTCGCGGCGCTTTTGGTGATTGCCAAACACTTCAGCCGCATTTTCTACTAAATAGGCTGCAAGCGTTTCATCGCCCTCGTAATTCATCTCCACATCCATTTCTCCACTTGAATTCGGCTCACTACAGGTAATCAATACATAACAGGCACATTTGCGATTCAAAGCGGCTTTGATTTTTTTTTCACTGCGGACACTTTTATCCATCCAAAATTCTCTTTGTCAGAAACTTGTATATGTTTTACGCATATTTTCCCGAATACATGACAGAAACCATCATTTTACTGCAAATGAAATCCCAAATGCGCTATATTCAAATTGCATCATTTCAGGTGAAGATATGGCAATTGCAAAGAGAATTTTCCTCTTCCTTCTGTTGAACATTTTGGTTGTGACCACCAT
>JAKAFF010000061.1 GCA_021818045.1 bacterium | reverse complement strand
CATTGCCGTGGAGAGAGAGCTTGCCGAACGGAGAGGTCATTTGATGGAAGACGACGGGGGTGAAAAAGCCATTTTGTGGGTGCGGTGCATCTACTTTCCCTTCGAAGCGAATGAAGGGGATGTGCTCCACTTGGTTGACGTATTTTAGGTCTTGGAGAAGCTCTCCTTGAGCATTGATCCCATATATCTGACCGCCATAAAAATAGACGGTATCTCCAGGTTTTGCGATCAGTCTTTTGACGAACTGTTTTTTCCCGGGGAATAGATAAAAATAGGTGGTGTCGACATCTTCGATGTCCATGTTGGCGCCGTTAAAAACGACGATAGAACCCCGTTGGACTAAATCTGGATCGAAATAAAAGTGCTTTGGTTGTAGCGGGATATTGATCCCATAGTTGGTTTTTGAGACGACGAGAAAGTCTTGCTCTTTGAGCGTGGGGCGCATGGAGCCGGTTGGGATCGTATAGAGTTCAAACCACATGGTTCGTACTAAAACCGCGACTAGCAGGGCAAAGGCTGTGCTGAATAGGAAGTGGCGCATTTTTTCAAAAGAGGAGCGAGGCATCCATTGGTGGCAGGCAGCTTCGAGCTCCTGGGCAATATTTTGCGCGTTATGATCGTGCTTTTTGAGGATGGAGTTTCGTAAGTTTTCTAAATAAGTTTGAATAGAGGATTTGGTGTAATCATCTAGAGACGAGGCCTTATTTTGATAGAGGCGAAAAACGCGCCACAAAGTGCGCTTTGATTTGCGTAAAGAAAAAAATTTACGAAGCATGGGCCACTTGTGTCTGTCAGTGCTGAGATTCTACGGGATTTGCGATTCAAAATGCAAGGAGATCACTCGGTCCAAACAAAAGATTTTTGAGACTCGGCATAGGATTGTGTATGGCCGATGGGGACGAGTAGCCAAGTGTAGTGATGCTTGGGTTCTAGGCTGGCTTGTAATTCATCGCGGTCGATATCGAGTGTGAGATATTCGCCTGTTTCTTGAGAAGCAAAGTGGGTGATAGGGCAGATTTGTTTGTCACGGGTTGTGATGTCGATGGCAAAGAGCTCAAATTGGCGGTAGTACTTGGGGCTTTTGATGGATAGTCTGAGTCCTTTTTCGGTCTTTAAGGCCGATCCGATAAATTCTGGAGCGCGTCTCGGCATGGATTTGTGGATGACGGGAATGTTGATTCCTGAGTCAATGGTTCTCAAAGAGACTGTGGCGTGAGAGGTGTTGATTTCCACCCAAAAGGGGAGGGGAAAATGTTTGCCTTGGTCGAAATAAAGCAGTACTTCTTGTCCTGCTAATTCGGTTCCATCTTTCGGCCAAATGGCTTCAAAGGCATCAAAACGGGCCCCTTCTCTTTGTTTCCCTTCGTGCATGAGTGGGGGGTGCCATACTTTGCGTCGATCCGGCTCGTCGGATAGGGGGGCAGGTCCTATTTTTTTGCGTGCCTCATCTGAGACTTTTTTCAGGGGCAGTTGTAGGAGGGTGGCGATGAGGCTTTCATTTTGCGCTGTTTGAATCCAGGCTGAGCGGGAAAACGAAAAGCATTCGAGCACTTGGCCATGTGCAAGATCGATTTCTGTCATGGACCATGAGGTGTGTCCAGGCGCTTTAGCCCGAATCCATTCAGGCCAGGAGGTTGGCATGGGTTGCAGGCGCGAGAGGGGGGCGCTGATCTCTTCTAAAATCAGGGTGCCTGAGTGGTTCGATCGAATGGCCAGTAGTGTGACCATTTGCCCCCCTTCGGTCACGATATAGTCGCCGACTTTAGCCTTTTCTAGACGCTCTTGCAAAGGGGAGGTAGCATCTAACAGGGCTGCTGCAAACAGCAAAAAGCCAATGAACCACGTTCTCATTTGCTTTCAGTATACTCTAGTGCGAATTTTAGAAACAATTGGCAAAGAGTTGAAGGGAAGTATATATAATATATTTGCAAGAGATTGGCGATGCGCCGGATATTTTTTTTAGTCTTCCTGTTCTTTTCTTTGCTATGGATTGTGGTGGGCCATGCTACGGTAAAGCTGCACAGGTGCAGCAGATCAATGCGCAAATCGAGGAGTTGCAAGAGATTAAAAGGGGCTACGAGGCCCGGGCGCTGCGGCATGAAGATCAGGCAATCTATTTGCAGTTCAATGATAAAGCGCTTTTGGAACAGCGCAGACATATCCAGATTGCGCAAGATTATCGAGCTAAGGCGGCTCGGGTGCAAATCGAAATCGATCAACTGAAAGAGCAAAGGGATAAATTGCAAAAATGAGGCTTTATCGTCAGTCTTTGGCTTTGTTGACGGATCTTTACGAGCTGACCATGGTTTATGGCTATTGGAAAGCAGGTCTTGCGCAGCGAGAGGCCGTTTTTTCCCTCAATTTTCGAAGGTGGCCTTTTCAAGGAGGGTTTGCAATTGCCGCAGGACTTGAATCTGCGGTCGATTTTTTAAAAGCTTTGCAATTTTCGCAAAGCGATCTTGCCTATCTGGAGGAGTTAGATCTATTTGAGACGCCTTTTTTACATTTTCTGTCTCAATTTTCATTTGCATGTGACATCGATGCCATACCAGAGGGGTCTTTGGTTTTTCCTTACGAACCTTTGATTCGCGTGAAGGGGCCTTTGTGGCAGGCGCAGCTTTTAGAAAGTCCTTTGCTCAATATTTTGAATTTCCAGACTTTGATTGCGACGAAATCTGCTCGCATTTGCATGGCGGCGCGCCCAGATCCCGTAGTGGAGTTTGGAATGCGACGCGCCCAAGGCATTGACGGTGCGATCTCTGCAAGTAGGGCAGCTTTCATCGGAGGGTGCGAGTCGACATCTGATGTCATCGCGGGGAAATTATTTGGGATTCCTGTGCGCGGTACGCATGCACATAGTTGGATTATGGCGTTTGATGAAGAGCAGATGGCCTTTGAAACATTTGCGAAAATCATGCCGGAAAATTGCATTTTGCTGATCGACACGTATGATTCTTTAAAAGGGGCTAAAAGGGCGATTCAAGCCGCTTGCAAATTACCCCATTTCAAGTTGTCTGGGGTGCGTTTAGATTCTGGAGATTTGGCTCAATTGAGTATCGAAGTGAGGAAGCTTCTCGATGCGGCCGGGTTTCCTCAGGCGCATATCATGGCGAGCAATGAATTGGATGAATATTTGATTCGCGATTTAAAACAGCAAGGCGCAAAAATTTCCATGTGGGGGGTGGGAACCCATCTCGTGACGGGGAAAGGGCAACCAGCTCTTGATGGCGTCTATAAACTCGCGGCTCTTCAAAATGAGTGGGGACAGTGGGAGCATAAACTCAAACTGTCTGAGCAGACAGCAAAAGTGACCAATCCCGGTATTTTGCAGGTACGTCGATTTTTTGATGGGCAGTTTTATGTAGCTGATGCGATTTGGGATGAGTTACTCGGGATTGAAGAGCCTTGTACGATTGTGGCGCAACACGATCCGAATCAGCAAGTAGTGCCACAAGCACCTCATTTCGACGTATTAGTTCCGATTTTTAGAGCAGGGAAGGGGGTCTATCAATCTCCTTCACTGGTGCAAATTCGCGCTAAAGCCCAAGAAGAGTTGCAGCGATTGGCGCCAGAAATGGAGCGGTTGACCAATCCTAGGTGGTATTTGGCAGGATTAGAGCGCTCTTTATATCGCAAAAAATTAGAACTTATTCAAAGTTTTCGATGAAAGCATTAATTCTCATAGATTTACAAAATGATTTTATGCCAGGAGGCGCGCTTGCTGTGCCTCAGGCGGATGAGGTCATTCCCGTCATTCACCAAGTGATGCCGCATTTTGAGCATGTAGTAGCAACACAGGATTGGCATCCGCCGCATCATGTAAGCTTTGCATCCACCCATGGGAAACGAGTAGGCGAGCGCATTCAAATTGAGGGCCAAGAGCAACTACTTTGGCCTGATCACTGCATCCAAAATACATTGGGTGCGGATCTTGTAAAAGGATTAAATCGCGAAAAGATCGAAGCGATCTTTCATAAGGGAGCAGATCCCCATATCGACAGCTATAGCGCCTTTTTTGACAATGCTCGACAAAGGCAAACGGGTCTTGCAGTTTATTTGCAAAAGCAGGGTGTAAAGGTTTTGTTTTTTGCAGGTGTAGCTACGGAGTATTGTGTACTGTACTCTGTGCTCGATGCTTTAAAGTTTGGTTTTTCTGTATCTGTGATTTGGGATGCGTGTCGCGCGATCGATCCGCATCGAGGGGATGTGGCGTTGCAACAGATGCAAAAGAGGGGAGCCTCTCTCATCGATTCTTCAGCAATTGAGCGATCTTTTTAAGCGGCAATGTATTGATCACTTGGGCTTTCGTTAGCCACCCTTTTCTTGCGGCATTGACGCCGCAGCGAATGAACTGCAGATTTTCTGTGCTGTGGGCATCTGTGTTGATGCAGCATAAAAGGCCCTTATTTGCAGCTGCATGCCAAAAGCGCCAGTCCATATCCATGCGCAAAGGATTGCCATTGAGCTCGATGATTTTGTGGTTGGCAATAGCAGCATCGATCACTTTGGTCAGGTTGACGCGGTAGGGATCTCTTTGTAACAAGAGTCTTCCCGTGGCGTGGCCGAGCATGGTGGTTTGAGGGTGTTCCAAGGCTTTAATGATGCGCCGCGTCATCGTTTTTTCGTCTTGAGTGAGAGCGTTATGAACAGAGACGATCACAAAATCGAGCTTTTCTAGTATTTTGCTCGTAAAATCGAGAGAGCCATCTGCTAAAATATCGCACTCAAGCCCTGCAAAAATATGTGCTTTAAACTCTTTGGATGCGTTGAGTTGATGGATTGTTTCGATCTGTTTGACGAGCCTCTCTGCACTTAAGCCATTGGCTTGGAAGCTCGATTTTGAGTGATCCGAGATGCCGATGTATTCCCATTTCAAGTGATCTGCTGCTTGGACCATCTCTTTTAACGTATTGCGGCCATCTGAGGCGGTTGTGTGATTATGCAATGTCCCTCGGATATCGCTCTCTTCTATTAGACAGGGGAGCGTTCCTTTTGCTGCAGATTCGATCTCTCCGAGATTTTCTCTCATCTCTGGGGGGATGTAAGACAGTCCCAACGCCCGATACAGCCCCTCTTCGTCTGCGATTTTTGGGGGAGAGCCATTTTTTTTGACCGATTCAAATCCATATTCGCTTAACGACCATCCCTTTTTCAAAGAGCGAGTGCGGATTTTGATGTTGTGTTCTTTCGATCCTGTAAAATACACGAGGGCGTAGACGAATTGTTGGGGAGGGACGATCCTTAAATCGGCCTGCATGCCGCTTGCCAATCGAATGCTTGCGCGCGTTTCCCCATGCCCCATCACATGGGCCACTTCTGGTTGGGAAATGAACCATTTCATCACCGGCTTTGGATCATCTGAGCCTATCAGAAAATCGAGGTCGCCGACCGTCTCTAGTTTTCGGCGCAAACTTCCACACACTTCTGCATGTTTGACGCTTTTGAGCTTTTGTAATCGTTGTAGGATGGGCTGTGCTAT
Source organism: bacterium (assembly GCA_021818045.1). Lineage (GTDB taxonomy): Bacteria > Chlamydiota > Chlamydiia > Chlamydiales > SM23-39 > REEB52. The sequence goes on along the minus strand of JAKAFF010000061.1, from coordinate 2,203 downwards.
TTGCCAAGCTTCCCACCAAAGATATCGTTTTTGATAGCTTGCCTTGTGTTCCAAGGAGCGTAAGATGTTTTGTTCGGTTTTGCGCCCAAACCCTTTGAGAGACGCAATTTTGCCCTTTTCTGCAGCTATTTTGAGATCCGTAAGCGAGCGGATTTTCAGTTTTGTGTAGAGCACCTTTACTTTTTTGGGCCCAAGTCCTTGTACCTGCATGAGGTCTAAAACGCCTTTTGGTACAGCTCTTTTTAATTTTTCGTATTCTGCAAGGCGCCCTGTTTGATACAAAGTCGTAATTTTTTGCGCTAAATGCTCCCCAATCCCTTCATATTCGGTCAGGGCTTTTTTGCGAATCACCGTCTCGAGATCTTCATCGATATTGAGCAGTGCGCGTGCGCCATTGCGATATGCCCGAATGCGGAACGGATTTTCCCCTTGAATTTCGAGGAGAGTGGCGATCTCTTCGAGAATCTCGGCGATTTCTTGTTTTTCCATCTTCGATTAAAAAAAGATCCCCAAAAGCCCCATGAGTCCCATGAGGATTAAGTAGATTGCAACCACAAAATTGAGGAGTTCGGGGAATACTAAGATCAAAATCCCCGCCACCAATGCGATGATGGGACTTACCACTGGATGGAGCATGAGATACCTCATATGCGTTTGTTTTCGGTATACTGAAAATGCTCTATTTTCGGTATAGACTTTTTGTTTAAAATGCTATTTTTGTACGCGGGCACGGGCACGTTTTATCCCCTGAACGGTTGCCTATTTTTTGCTTTGAAGGAATGCGGGCCGTTCAACGAACTGTCAGGGCGTAGGTTTTATCAAATATTGCAAATTGCCGCCGGCATCAAACAGCACGACAACATGACGCGAGATCTGGTGAACTGTCTGCGCTTTGGAATGGGTTCTCTTGGAATGCTATACCGAAACAAGCTGAAGAATCGGTTTCTGCCGGCGTCGGATTGTTATCACTTTTGAGTCCGCCTGCATCGCTCAACTTGTTCAAGTTGAGCTGTTTTGGCGAAAGCTTCGCGTTGCCAAAAACCAACTTTTGAATTTATTTGTGTATAGCATCTAATAATCTATTTGCGCTTCGTGGTTTTGGAGACTCGGCGTCGGTGTGTTTGCGAAACCGTTTTAATCTGCTTATGTATATTTTTTGCAATCTTGTGCATGGCTTTTTTTGTTTTTTGTTCGCCATGTTTCGCGTAAGATTTCACAGCGTCTTCAAACTCATGATATTTATCGATCAACTCGCGTTTGATCTTGTGCCCTTTTTCCGTTGTCAATATCAAGGCAGAAAGGGCCCCCAACGTGCTTCCTAGCATAGCGCCGAACAAAAAGTCTTTTCCAGAATGTTTGTGCATACCTTATTTCCTTTTTTTGAAATGGTTCCATAAATTGACCCCTGTAGCGATGAGATTCAGGGCGTCTGATACCAAGTTTTCCCCTTGAGGCAAAGCCTCTTCGATGTCATCGATGGCCTGTTTTGGGTCATTTACTTGGCTCTCGTCCAACACATCGCTGACATTCGCAAGTGTGCGGCGCACCTTGCTCAAGATGGGGCGCTCATGGGTTCGTAGCAAATACAGTACGCATCCTCCAATGAGTCCGCCGATGGCAGCGCCGAGTACAATGCGACTCGTATCTTGTTTTTTATTGACCATGATGTTTCACCGCGGCTTTGATTTTATCGAATAGGCTAAGGCCTATGGTTACAAGACCTAGCAACTCTTTTACAGTATCGTGCGTCTCTTTGTGATGTCGACTCTCGAACGACTTCAAGGGGCGAAAGACGAAATTGAGCGCTTCTGATTTTGATTTTAAGTCGCTTGTGAGATCTTCTACTTTTTCCATGAGGTGGGTCGCCTCGTGGGACAGATGGTGAAAGTCCTTTTGGGAGGAGTCCAAGGTTTTTTGTAGCTTGATGAGCGTTGCGATTAAAAAGCCAACTAAGACAACGAAAGCAACGGCAATAATTGATATAGACGTCTCGATTGGCATAATTAACCAAAATTAACAGCACAGCTTTATTATTAACATATTTGCTATATATTTGTAAAATAGCTATATAAAGTGGCATAAGTATTTTTCTGACAGTGTGTTGTGAACCCAGGCCTTAAGGCCTGGGATTGTATTGGTTAGGGAGGGGCTTCGAACCCCTCCCTACCCGTTTTTTGAAAATACCCCGCCCTTAAGGGCGGGG
>JAKAFF010000060.1 GCA_021818045.1 bacterium | reverse complement strand
TTTTTGAAAATACTTCAATAAATTTGTTTGGGCACTACATTTTGCGTTTGAAATTGTTCATAAGTGGGTGGGTTTTACTTTTAGGTCAAAAGTGCGGAACTCAGGATTAGGGGCTAAAATGAAATATCTCTTCATCTTCGGAAAGGCGAGCGCTAAGATCGGACTCTTCGGAAGAGGAAGGGGTAGGTGGAGGTGTATTGCGTCGCAACACGGTGTTTGCCCAGCGCGCGTTGGAGAGGTCTTCCTGAATCCTTTCTTGGAAACGACTATCGACGAGTGCAAGGGCTTGGCCTAAAACCTGTGTAGAGATGTGGCGGTCGTGTCGTCGCGCAAAGTCTATCAGAGTCATTACAATATATGAAAGGCCCTCTTGAGCGGCTGCTTGCACTGCCTTATCCGCGTGCCGAAGTAATTGAGGCGCGCGGGAAGAAGTGAGTAGGTGGTTGAGTGTTGTTTCGTAGGGCCTGCGTGAAAATTGAGTCGTGCTGTTTGCTTCCAGATCCTCATTCTCATCTGGCATTTTAGCTGCGGTCATTAAGGCTTGTTCTAAATAGCGCTCTGGAATGCTGATAAATAGCATAGAATTAGTAAGGTAAGAGATCACTGAGATAGCGCTACGTGCGGCCGCTGCATTGAGAGCTTCTCCTAACATCTCCTGCTGCTGTGACTGAGGTGTGGATAGTAGCGCGACGGATGTACAAATCTGCTTTACCTCCTCGAGATCATTCGTTGCTGCAGCATGAATCAATCGCTGCGATAAGGGGGCATCGGCGGGCAACGTGAAAAGGGTTGGGCCAAGAGATAAAGGAGGGGGGGAAGACACTGACATGCAATCTCGCTATTAGTTAAATGTTTTTGTTGACAACATAATAGCATTAAGCTTGTTTTATTAATACAAAAAAAGAAAAGCAACTAGGTTTGTTGTGCTGTTTCTGTTTTGCGTGTAGGAAGCGATTATTTTGGCTCTTTTTGGTGCTTTTCAGGGGGAACGGGTATGGGTTCTTGCTTGGAAATATGATTCGGTATAAAACAACCTCTTGATAGAGGTTTCTGGTTATGGCTCAACTGATCGCAATATCGCGCACATTTCTTTGGCGTAGAGTCCACTCTTTAATGGGACTTTGGTTAGTCATTTACCTATTTGAGCATCTCATTGTTAATTCGCAAGCAGCGCTTTGGATCAGTGATAACGGGAGTCATTTCGTGCGGTTGGTCAATTCGCTGGAATCGCTCCCCTTTTTACATGTCATTGAAGTGGTTTTTATTGGGATCCCTCTTCTTGTGCATGCGTATTGGGGTGTGAGGCGCAGTCTGTCTGCGAAATACAATGTTTCGAAAACAGATGGAAGCGCTCCCGCTTTGCCTTATGGCCGCAATCGCGCATACAAATGGCAGAGACTTACCTCTTGGATTTTACTCATAGGTATCATTTTTCATGTAGTACAAATGCGTTTTGTGGAAATGCCTCGCGAAATTCAAGGGAAATTTGTCGTTACTTTGAAGCCGGATGAGATGATCGATCAGCTCGCGGACAGGTTGCAAGTTTCTCTTACAAAAGAGGGCGATCAGGTGATTGCGACCGCGGCATCTCCTGGTAAAGCGATGGTATTGAAGGTTAGAGAAATTTTTCAAAATGGGTGGATGGCAGCGTTTTATACGCTCTTTGTTTTAGCCGCAGCCTTTCATGCTTTCAATGGAATGTGGACGGCGCTGATTACTTGGGGGGCTATTCTCTCTTATCGTGCGCAGCGGGCGTTTATCCCTTTATGTTGGGGCGGTGTGGCGATTTTGGCGTTTTTGGGTCTTGCAGCAATATGGGGGAGCGCGTGAAAGAGGTGGTCGTTGTAGGGGGAGGTCTTGCGGGACTTTCCTGTGCCATGAAACTTGCGGAAAGCGGGTGCCGCGTCAAGCTGATTTCTGTGACCAAAGTGCGCAGATCCCACTCCGTTTGTGCACAAGGCGGGATCAACATCGCAATCAACTTGAAGGGAGAGGAGGATTCCCCCATCATTCACGCTTATGACACAATCAAGGGAGGCGATTTTTTGGCCAATCAACCTCCCATTCTTGAAATGTGCATGGCGGGCCCTGCTATTTTGCGCATGATGGATCGATTGGGCTGCCCTTTCAATCGGACTCTTGAAGGACGGGTGGACTTTCGTCGATTTGGCGGTACGCTTTACCATCGCACCGCTTTTTGTGGCGCCTCCACGGGACAACAGCTGCTTTATGCCCTCGATGAACAGGTGCGTAGATACGAGGCTTCAGGACAGGTCCAAAAATTTGAAAATCACGAATTTTTACGCCTCATTCTCGATTCTACGGGCAGGGCATGTGGGATTGTAATGCACGATTTGTGGACATTACAGCTGAGCGTCCTTAAGGCTGATGCTGTGGTGATTGCGACCGGTGGCATTGGCTTTATATACAAAAAATCGACCAATTCCACCTTTTGTACAGGAGCTGCAAATGGTCGGCTCTACATGCAAGGGATGAAATATGCCAATGGTGAGTTCGTCCAAATTCATCCCACCTGCATCCCTGGCGAAGATAAAATGCGCCTGATTTCTGAATCGGTGCGCGGAGAAGGGGGACGCATTTGGGTGCCTGGCAACTCTTCTAAGCAAATCGCCTATCCAGATGGCACAATGCACCCTTGTGGGAAGACGGGGGAGCCTTGGTATTTTTTAGAAGAGATGTACCCTGCATTTGGCAATCTCGTGCCCCGCGATATTGGTTGTCGCGAAATGTTACGCGTTTGCGAAGAGGGTTTGGGTGTAGATGGCAAATTGCAAGTCTATCTCGATGTTACGCATTTGAGTGCAGCCGTGCATCATAAACTCGAGTCAGTGCTCGATATTTATCGCAAATTTACTGGAGATGACCCCCGTCAAAAACCAATGAAAATTTGTCCTGGCTTTCATTACACGATGGGTGGGGCTTGGGTCGATTGGCCAGCAGCTGATGATCCCGATCGGTGGGACAGGTTCCGCCAAATGACCAATATTGCAGGCTGTTTTAATGTTGGTGAGTCCGATTATCAATACCATGGTGCAAATCGGCTAGGTGCGAACTCTTTGCTCTCTTGCATCTTTGGAGGTCTTGTTACAGGTGTGGAGGTCCCGCGTTATATCAGTACACTCAAATCGAATCAGACTGCTTTGCCAGAGGCAATTTATCAAGAAGCTCTCGCAATAGAGGAGCGCAAGCAAAAGGAGTTATTGTCTCGTAGTGGACCCGAAAATGTCCATGCGCTGCATGAAGAATTGGCTGATTGGATGGTGCGATTTGTAAGCGTCAAAAGGGACAATCCCGATTTGGAAAAAGCGATTGCAAAAATTAAAGAAATTCGAGAGCGCTACCAGCACATTCAAATCAGCGACCGAGGATGTCAGGTGAACCAAACATATGTGTTCGCAGCTCAATTTCTCCCCATGCTAGAAATTGCTTTAGTTGTGGCCAAAGGTGCACTGTTGCGCAATGAATTTAGGGGCGCTCACTATAAACCTGAATTCCCAAACCGAGATGATGAACATTGGCTGAAGACAACCATTGCAACGTATGATCCAAACCAAGATGAACCCGTCATTACCTATGAACCTGTTGACACGCGCCACCTCGACCCGGTAAATAGAGATTATACGCAGGCTAAAAAAGTGAAACCTACGCTAAAAAACATCCCTCAAAACATACAATTGCCAATCTAATGGACAATACATTTACCCTTCGCATCTACCGTGGAGTGCCAGGTCTGCAATATTGGGAAGAGTTTGAATTGCAGCGCAATCCCCACGCAAACATTATTTCAGCGCTCATGGAAGTGCAAAAAAATCCCCTCAATAAGCAGGGCCAAATGACCACACCTGTTGCATGGGAACACGGATGTCTTGAAGAGGTGTGCGGCTCTTGTTCAATGCTTGTCAATGGAACCCCGCGTCAAGCATGTACAGCTTTGATTGAGGCGTATATTCAACAAACAGGTTCTACGACCATCGTTTTAGCGCCCCTTACTAAATTTCCTCTCATTCGCGATCTTGTGGTTGATCGCACCTCTATGTTTGAGTCGCTCAAAAAAATTCATGGGTGGATCTCTGTAGATGGCACGCAAGATACTGGTCAGTTTGCCCCCCCGATCAGCCCCGAAGTACAAGAGGCGATGTATACGTTATCGACTTGCATGACATGTGGATGCTGTGCAGAGGCGTGTCCTCAAGTACATGCAAAATCGAAATTTATGGGACCTGCTGCTATGTCGCAGATTCGCTATTTCAACTCTAATCCGACGGGCAAGCTAGAAAAGTCGGAGCGGATAAAGGCGGCTCTTAGCGATGAGGGGATTGCCAATTGCGGCAATGCGCAAAATTGCGCCCGCGTGTGCCCTAAAAACATCCCGCTTACCGAATCCATTGCATTGATAGGGAGAGAAGCGTCTAAGCAAGCAATTCGCGATCTTCTCAGTTTGCCCGATGCGCCAGAGACGAAATAGTTCTTCTCAAAAAAACAAGAGTTGAGAGACAATCGCTCCTCTCTGCTGTTAGGGACACCCTGCAAACAAAATGCCCCTCAACGATAATATCAATTAGGGGATCACAACGCCGGTTGCAGCCCCTCGTGGCCCAATCGGGAAGCGGTCCCACCTGGTAGACACAGGTTGACTGTGCAAGTTACAGACCCCTTTCGGCGGAGACTTCGATAAGGCGCGTTGTCTGTCTGTGTTTTTGAGTAATCCGAGACTGCATATCAAATGGCTGAATGTAAAACCGCTTTACAAGAGCCTGTTTTAGTTGCTCAATGAGCACTTCACGGCTTTTTGCATGATCTTTGAGCCGTCCTAAAAAGGAGGTATGGGGACGGTCGCCGCGATAAGAGGGTCTTTTATGGGGCAGGCGCAAGTAATCCATATTCTCATTGCTGTAGTCCCAAAGAAAAGAGGTGTGGTGGAGCCAGCGATCTTTGGTGATGTATTGGGCATTGCCACCGCATTTGCATTGATCGATGCAGTAATCGTTTTCTTGGAGCGCAAATTGGGGGAGTTGCCAGGCATCTTCATATAGCGCAGCACTCCAGCGTAAAATGGGTTCTGGGAATGGGTCTATAGCGAGATCTTTTTTAGACATAATGAACGAGATGAATAGCGTATCTGCATCGACAATGACGGTGCCCCCTCCGCTAAAGCGTCGGATAACAGGAATTTGATCTCGTGCGACGGTGTCGAGATGAAGCAGATGCTTGGGCTCGCCAGAAATTCCCATGACGATAGCGCGAGAAGAGCCCTCATTAATCAGGCAAAAGCTGCGGGTTTCGGTGCGCAAGAGGGCCTCTTCCAACTGCAGCTGTTCGAAAATAGGACAATGTTTGAGGTGGATGATGTGGAGGGGGGGTAATTTAGGGTCGGGGCGGGTCATTGTCTTCGTCCAAAGAAATGATTAGATTAGTAGTGGTTTGTGTTTTTAGGGATTTTGTTGCTGAATCGAGCATTTTGTGAAAGCTTTGTTCGCTTGCATCTAGCGAGGAGACAGCAATCGATACGGTGACGTATTGCGGGCCGCGTTCCGAGGGAAAGGGGTGGTCTTGAATGACCGTACGGAGGCGTTCCGCCACGATTTTGGCTTGTTGCGCCGTAATGTCGGGCAGAAGGATCACCTCTTTTCCTTCAGCTGTAGACAAGATTAGATCGTTGGGTCGCAGCAAGGTTTGCAGGAACGAGGAGACTAAAGAGGTGATCTTTGTAGAAGGGTGCTCGTCTATTTTGAGGAGCAGAAGGGTCACTGATTTCCCCTCTTTTTTCGCTCGGGCAAAAAGACGCAAGGCAGAATCTGTGAGCACTGTTTTGTGTTTGAGGGAGGCGTTGGAGGGTAAAGGTGTTTGGATTTTGAGGGCTAAATCCTCGGTTTTTTGGCGCATGGAGGCATTTTTTTGAGCAGATGCAATCTTTGTGCGCACCTCTTCGAGGTCTAAAGGGGCTGTCAAAAAATCGGTCACACCGCATGCTTTAGCTTGATCGCGAAAGGATTTTTTTAATCGGCCGGTGATGAGAAAGATGGGGATCAGCCCATTTTGATTCATTTGGCTCAATTGGGCGCTGAGCTGTAGCGCCTCTTCTAGTTCCGCATCGATGAAAATGAGATTGAGGTTGGCGCTGAGGGCTTGCATGGCGTCAGAGCTGTTTTTGGCATGCAAAATGAAAAATTGCGCATCCAAATGTTTTTTGATCCAAAAACGGATGGACGCGTTGTCAGTGACTACCAACAGCGTAGGTAGGTGTATCGACCGTGACATAATGCGAGTTTATCTTTTTTGTAGAGCAATGAGCAAGATAGAAATATCTGCCGGGGTGATCCCAGAGATACGGGACGCTTGTCCGAGATTTATAGGCGTAAAACGGGTCAATTTTTGCTTTGCCTCAGTGCGCAGTCCGATGATTTGGTCATATTGCAATGCAGCAGGAATATGCACTCTATCGAGATCTTCGAGTTTTGCAACGTCTTTTTTTTGCCTTTCGATATATCCCGCATACTTTAGTTCCAGTTCGATCTGTTCGTTCATATCGGCGCCAAAGTTGTGGACCACATCGGGAAAGTGGGCGAGCACCTGCCCATAGGTCCAATCGGGGCGGCAGATGATTTGCGCAATGCTAGATCCTCTGCCATCGAGCGTTTTAAACGTTTTATTCAAGCGCTCGATTTCGCGATCCAGGGTCTGTTTTTTGTCCATGACCCGATCAAACTGCGCGCGACTGACCATTCCGAGCTCATAGGCCAAAGGACGCAATCTGAGATCTGCATTATCTTGTCGCAAGAGCAGGCGGTGTTCTGCTCTACTAGTGAACATGCGATACGGTTCCGCCAAATCAAAGCGGATCAGATCATCGATCATGACGCCAATGTAACTTTCGCTGCGTTTCATGATGAAAGGTGGTTTCCCCAGACATTTGCAAGCGGCATTGATGCCAGCTATTAGGCCTTGCGCTGCGGCCTCTTCATACCCTGTAGTACCGTTGACTTGGCCTGCTAAAAATAGGCCCTCTACTCGCTTGGTCTCAAGTGTAGGGTAGATCTGGTCGCTTTTGACATAATCGTATTCGATAGCATAGGCTGCCCGCATGATCTCTGCAGTCTCCAGGCCGATGCAGCTGTGGATCAAGTCGAGCTGCACATCAAAGGGCAAAGAGGAGGAGATGCCGTTGACATAGATTTCTTCTGTAGTAAGCCCTTCGGGTTCCAGAAATAGTTGGTGGCGCTCTTTGTCTGCAAAACGGACCACTTTATCCTCAATGGATGGGCAGTAACGGGGGCCAATCCCTTCGATGGTTTTGCTACCGTACATGGGAGAGCGATGTAGATTCGCCCGGATGACTTCATGTGTTTGTGGGGTGGTGTAAGTGATATAACAAGGGACTTGGGGCATTCGCTCTTCGGGCGCGTCATAGGAAAAGCGCACCCCTTCATCTCCAAACTGCACTTCGCATTTAGAAAAGTCGATACTTCTACGATTGATGCGAGGAGGGGTCCCTGTTTTGAGCCTGCCCAATTGAAAGCCGAGCGTTTCTAAACAAGGGCTAAGGCCGGTTACCGCTTTGTCCCCCCCGCGCCCTCCTGAAAAATGCGTTTGGCCGATGTGTAGTAACCCTCTCATAAACGTGCCAGACGAGAGGATAACTGTTTTTGCCCGGTATTCAATTCCTTCTTGTGTCGCAACTCCA